>CALEPU010000190.1 GCA_937913075.1 uncultured Clostridia bacterium | reverse complement strand
ATCAGCGTAACAAGCGTTTCGAGCACAGCCTGCATAGATGTGCAGGTCTCAAAGCCATACACGCGGTAAAGCTCGTCAAGCCGTGAAGTGCAGATGAAATGATCCGCGTGCTGTTCGCATGGAGAGTTTGCGAGATTGGACATCAGCACCGTTTCCGCTCCGCAAGTCTTAGCTACGCGAAGCGCATCTATTGTATGAGCGGTCCTTCCTGTTCTGGTTATTGCAAAGGCTACGTCGCCTTCACGCATATTCTCGGCGTAATTTGCCATAAGGCTGCTCGGCTTGATCGTAACCGAGTCTATACCGAGCCTGCACATAAGCTCGGATATGCCGGACGCCAGCAGCCATGAGTTGTCAACCGCGAACCAAACGACCCTGTTGCAGGTGCAGAGCATGTCGGCTATCAACGCAAGCTCTTTTAAATCGAGCGAGCCGAGAGTCGTTTCAATTGCGCGTATCTGTCCGACCATCAGCTTTTTTATAAGCTGCTCGTCGTTATCAGCGGGAGTGATCGGCTCGAATTTTTCAGTAGATATGTCGAGACATCTGTTTGCCAGCGCGACTCTGAAATCCATAAAGCTGGAGTAACCGAGCTTGTGTGCCAGCCTCGTAACAGAGGGAACGCTGACTCCTGCGCGTTCTGCAATCTGATTAATAACAAGATGTGCCGCCGCATCCGGATCGGAAAGTATGAAATCGGCCACCTTCTTCTCTGCCGTCGGCAATGTAGAATAAATCGAACTGAGCTTCATCCTCGCTGACATTATTTTGTCCCCCCTATATTCTTTTGACGCAGTAAAGGTTCTGAATTTGCGTCAAAATTTTATATAATTTTATCACCTGACAGGAAATTTTCAAGAGCGTATTGTAGAATTGAAATTAAATTATTTAAATTGACCGAATATTGACACCGCTTTGACTTATTTTTTCCTGTCGGCGCATAAATTTATTAATGAGCGCAATGCTTTTGTTTGTTCTGCGCCGTGATTATAAGGGGAGGTAAGACGTGCCGCTGTTATATGTAAGCTGTAATGAAAGCTGCTTAGTCGAATACGGCTCTAATATGCTGCCATGTTCAAGGCTCAGACCCGCTGTGTTTTCAATGCACACAGGCTCTGTCAATTCTCTGAATGTTTATTTTGCGGATCCTAAAAGCGGAGACACCTTGCTGTGCCGCCGGAGCGCGGCAGTCACGAACCAAGCAGCGGGGACATTCTGCTCGGGATGTAAGGCTTGGCTGCTTGGCGAAGGCTGTTACGTTATAGTGAAAAGACCGAAGTCGCCGTCGGTTACAGTTCCGTGTTACGGTCTGCTGTCGGGCTGCGATTACTCTGCGAACGGCAAGCCCGCGCGCGTCGAGCTTTATAACGAGGGAGTTTTAAAGCTCTATATCAGTCCGAGAGGCACATATCAGCAGCAATGCTATATTTTAGGAAAAGGAAGCGGCGGAAGACTTGAAAGAATATCGCTCGACAAGGCATCGTTGTTGGGAATTATCATCAGCGACGCAGACGACGAACACCGCGAGCGGCTGCTTATACTGAATGACAGGCTTGAAACGGTTCTCGATGCGACAGGCGACAGTGCAATAATAACAGAGGGGCGAGCGGAAATAATAGATGAGCTTGGAACTCTATGCGGGCACCAACGCCGCAAAAGCTATGAACTGACGGAAAAAAGCAGCGCACAGTCTTCGGTCGATATAGGGTTCTTTACGACCCAAAAACAACGACCAAATTCGGAGCCAGAGACTGCGCTTTCCTTTGCCGAGGCAATAAAGCTGAGACTCTACGAGGAGGCAAGGGAGTATCTTTCACCGGAACTCGCAGCATCGCTATCGGACGATGCCATGGCGGAATTCTTTGGGAAATTCGAGGATGCCTTTGTTATACCTCCGCAATATGCTTGCGGCAAGGTATGCCTCGGGATCTGCGGATCGGAGAATAACAGCGGGGGAGATGAGCAACTTATCTTATTTCCCTTCAAGTCACAGCCCGCTAAACGCGCAGACTTGTACTCCATAAGCTTTGAAGACGGAAGGATCGCCGATATCGATTCCGAAGAACAATATAAGTGAGGCATCATTAGATAATTTCGGAAACAGCTTTCCTAAACTTAAAGTTTAGTATTGCATCAACCTGATACCGGCTTGCTGCAAGATGCGATTTTTTGCGCCGAACGTCGGGTTTTTAATAAAAAATTCGTATATTATCGCCAATACTGTTGACAAGAGGAGAAAAACATGGTTTAATCCTCTTGCTTTGGTTTAGTAATTTTAAACTTGAAGTTTAGCATCAATGCTTTGGAGGTGTATCGCTTGGTCGATATAGGTGAAAGTATTAAGCGCAGACGCTTAAAGCTCGGCTTGACACAGGAGGAGCTTGCCGCAAGGACTGAGCTTTCCAAGGGCTTTATCAGCCAGCTTGAGCGCAATTTGACCTCGCCCTCCATCGCAACGCTCATGGATATCCTCGAAGCCTTAGGGACCGAGATTTCCGATTTCTTCGCCCAGAGCTCGGATGAGAAGGTCACCTTCACGCCGGATGATATGTCCGTTAAGACGGACGACGAGCTTTTGAGCGCTATTTGCTGGCTCGTGCCCAATGCACAGAAGAACGCTTTGGAGCCCATATTGGTCACACTTTCCGCCGGCGGTTCCACTTATCCCGACGACCCTCATGAAGGGGAAGAGTTCGGTTACGTGCTCTCGGGCAGCGTTACTCTCGTTCTGGGCCTTCGCCGCTTCAAGCTCAAAAAGGGCGACAGCTTCTGCTTCAAACCGACAGAGGAGCATTATCTTATAAACAATTCACAGCGCGAGGCTCGCGTTATCTGGGTGGCGACGCCGCCCTCATTCTAATCAATCGGGGGGGCTTAGTATGGAAAGCAAAAAGTTGATCGAACTCAATAACATCACCAAGGAATATGACGGCGACCTTGCCCTTGACAACGTCAGCCTTTATATCCGCGACGGCGAGTTTTTAACTCTGCTCGGTCCTTCCGGCTGCGGCAAAACAACGCTCCTGCGTATAATTGCCGGCTTCATTACGCCCACCTCCGGCACCGTGTTGATCGACGGTCAGGATATGAAGGGCGTGCCGCCTCATAAGCGTCAGGTCAATACCGTATTCCAGAAATACGCTCTGTTTCCTCATCTTAACGTTTTCGATAATGTTGCGTTCGGGTTGAAGATCAAAAAGGCAAAGAAGCCCGAGATCGAGGAGAAGGTCAATAAAATGCTTAAGCTTGTCAACCTCGAAGGCTACGGCAAGCGTTGGATAGATCAGCTCTCCGGCGGTCAGCAGCAGCGCGTTGCGATTGCGAGGGCGCTTGCGAACGAGCCTAAGGTACTATTGCTCGATGAGCCTCTCGGTGCTCTCGATCTGAAGCTTCGCAAGGAGATGCAGGTCGAATTAAAGCGCATGCAGCAGCAGCTCGGCATAACCTTTATCTTCGTCACGCACGATCAGGAGGAGGCGCTGACGATGTCCGATACCATCGTCGTTATGAAGGACGGCGTCATACAGCAGATCGGCAAACCGACCGATATCTATAACGAGCCGAAAAACCCCTTCGTAGCTGACTTTATCGGTGAAAGCAACATCGTTCCGGGCGTTATGCTCGACGATTACAAGGTTAGGATGAAGGGCATGGTTTTCCCGTGTGTTGACTCAGGCTTCGGCAAAAACGTCGAGGTCGACGTCGTCATTCGTCCCGAGGATATTGATATCGTCGATCCTTCCTCCGCACGTATTTCCGGCAAGGTCGTTTCCGTCGTGTTCATGGGCGTACACTACGAGATAGACGTTGACTGCGGCGGCTATGAGTGGGTAGTACACACCACCGATTTCGCGGCGGTCGGTCAGCAGGTCGGCATTTCCATTCCGCCCGACGCTATCCATATAATGAAGAAAACCCGCGCCACCAACCTCTTCGATGCAGAGGTTTGGCCCGGTGAGGGGATGGTCTACATTGATAACGTCGGCTTCGAGGCAAATGAGCTTGACGAATATGAGAATAAGGAGATAGCCCTCGTTGAAATAGCGCCCGAGAAGGTCAAGATCGTGGCTCCTCAGGACGCCAAGCTCACAGGCACCATTAAGGAGTGCATGTTCCTCGGCACCCATTATCAGATCACCGTCTCCTGCGAGGAGAACGACTGGATAGCTCACTCCGACGAGTTCATGGAGGATGGTGAGGAGGTCGGCATACTTGTCGACGCAGTCGATCTCAACCTCTCCGATAAGGAGGAGTAACGCGATGAAGCGCAAGGTATTTGCATACCCGTACATAGTCTGGATGATACTGTTCATCGTAATACCGATGTTCTTTATCATTTACTATGCCGTCAACGTAGGAGGCGAGTTTACGCTCGCCAAGTTCTGGGAAACCTTAAAGGACGGCGCAAAATGGCACGTGCTCTGGCTAAGCGTTGTTATGGCGTTCAAGACCACCGTAATATGCCTCCTGCTCGGCTATCCCATTGCTTACATTCTCTCCAATATGAAGAAGTCCGTCGCGGGATTCATTTCCGTACTGTTCTTCGTTCCCATGTGGATGAACTTCGTTTTGAGGACTTACGCATGGCACGCTATATTGGAGTATCTGCTGCCCGGCGTCGGCGATTTTCTCGGGCTCGAAGGCTCTGTGCTGATGGTGCTCGTTTATGACTTCCTGCCGTTTATGATAATGCCCCTCTACAACACGCTTTCAAAGCTTGACAAATCGCTGCTTGAAGCCTCGCGCGATCTCGGCGCAAACTCTTTTACTACGTTCACAAGAGTTGTCCTGCCGTTGTCGGTTCCCGGCATCGTATCCGGTATCACGATGGTGTTTATACCCGCCATCACTGCTTTCACGGTTCCCGCGCTTATAGGCAATGGAAAATATCACCTCTACGGCAACGAAATAGAGCTTGCATTCAAGACCCTTTCAAGTCAGGGCGACTATGCTGTGGGCAGTACGCTTTCCATTATATTGCTCATATCCGTGCTCGTTTCCACGCTCATTATGAACCACTTTGATAAAGATCAGCAGACAGGGGGGCAGATGTGGTGAAAAAAGCGGCAAGATCACTAAAATACGTTTATCTTGGGCTGATGCTCTTCTTCCTTTATGTGCCTATAATTTACCTTATAGTTTTTTCCTTCAATAATTTTGGCACTGGAAAGCGCATCTCATACACAAACCTCGGCGCTTGGAGGGGCTTTACTTTCAGCAATTATACCAACCTCTTTACCGGCGAGGCAGGTGAGGCGCTGCTGCTGACATTGGAGATAGCCGCCGCATCGAGCGTAATTGCGACCATCATCGGCACCGCAGCTGCGATCGGCATTTATGCCATGAAGAAGCGCTCACGCAACCTTATATTGAACGTGTCACAGCTTCCCATGGTCAACCCCGATCTCGTTACGGGTATTACCTTTATGATGCTGTTCGCGTTTGTAAACTCCCTGCTAGTCAAGCTCAATATGAATCAGGTGGGGGATATTCCAAAGCTTATCATAGCTCACGTTACTTTCAGCATTCCGTACGTGATCTTCTCAGTCATGCCGAGGCTGCGGCAGAGCTCGGGTCTGCTTTATGAGGCCGCTATGGACCTCGGCTGCTCGCCTATGAAGGCACTGATGAAGGCTGTCATACCCGACATAATGCCCGGTATTTCCTCGGGCTTTATAATGGCGCTGACAATGTCTCTTGACGATTTCGTCGTCAGCTACTTTGTATCCGACCTCAAAAGCGTGCTCTCGGTATACATCTACTCTTCCGCAAGAGGCACCAAGGGCGTCAATCCCGCCCTTGCGACGGTCATCTTCATTCCGCTCGTTACTCTGCTCCTCATAGTCAACCTGAGACGTATTGCCAAGGAGCATGAGTATGAGATACAATCCAGAAAGGTCAAACTCAAAGATAAGGGAGGAAACGTTTAATGAAAAAGATATTTGCTTTCGCCACTGCGCTGTTGATGCTTGCATCGCTCGCCGCATGTACAGCCGGCGGCAGTGAGGATGCCGATTATAGCTTTGCCGACGGCGATCAGTATGACCAAATAGGCGGCGTGCTCAATATACTCAACTGGGGCGAGTATATAGACCCCGAGCTCATCACCATCTTCGAGGAGGAGACCGGTGTTAAGGTAAACTACGTCGAGATGACCTCCAACGAGGAAATGCTTATCAAACTGCGCGCTTCCGACTGTGTGTACGATATGTGCTTCCCCTCCGATTATATTATCGAACAGCTCATCGCGGACGATATGCTTCTGCCGCTTGACTACGACAAGATACCCAATGCCAAGAACATTTCCCAGCGTATGCTCGACGTTACCAACGGCTTCGATCCCGGCAACAAGTATTCGCTTCCCTATATGTGGGGCACTGTCGGCATCCTCTATAACACCAAGATGGTAGATGAGGAAGTCACGAGTTGGGATATCCTCTGGAACGAAAAGTATGCCGGTCAGATCTGGCAGTACGATTCCGTACGCGACGCGATCGCCGTCTCCCTCCTGCGCCTCGGCTATGATATCAACACCAGGAATGAGGACGAGGTCAATCAGGCCAAGGACGAGCTCATCAAGCAAATACCCCTTCTCAAAGGTCTTGGCACCGATGATATCCGCACATCCATGAAGAACAATAAGGCCGCTCTCGCCGTGATCTATTCCGGCGACGCCTTCGACGCCGCATCCGAGAACGAGGACCTCGCCTACGTCGTACCTCAGGAAGGCTCCAATGTATGGTTCGATAATGTAGTAATACCTAAGACAGCAAAGAACGTTGAGGCCGCGCTTGCATTCATCAACTTTATAAATGATGCTAACCTTGCCGCAAGGAACACCGAGTACATCTATTATTCCACCCCCAACCAGGGCGCGCTCGATATTCTGGGCGAAGATTTCACCGACAACGAGATATTCAATCCCTCTGACGAGGTGCTTGCAAGGTGCAATGTATTCCACGATCTCGGCGAATTCGTTTCAGTATTCAACAATGCATGGTCTGAGTTCCATTCCGCAATGGGCAATTAATAATCAGTAAAAGCATTAAAGCGCCCTCAGATAGGGGGCGCTTTTTGCGGTGCAGCGTTGTTTATTTATTGAGCATTGAATTGAGCATACCAATGGCAGCTTCATCAATGTATGCCTTGACAAGAGTGCCGTCCTGTTGGTGCTCCTCGCTGATGACGGTCGCATTTTTGTAAAGAAAGTTCATTGCGTCGTATCTCGCATACGGAACGACGAGCTCTATGGTTCGCTTGCTTGCATTGACAGCCTGTTCTATCATCCGCGAAAGCTTATCAATGCCAGTTCCGCATTTTGCGCTGATGAAAACACGCCCGTCGCCGGAGGAGGGAACGGCGCCTTCAAGCATATCACATTTGTTGAAAACGTCAATCCTCGGCGTATCTGCCGCGTGCAGATCAGCAAGAACCTGCTCGACTACCTGCATTTGCTTCTCATGATAGGAAGAAGAAATATCGACAACGTGAAGTATAAGGTCTGCGCGCGTTACTTCCTCCAATGTCGAGCGAAAGGCGTTTACAAGATCGTGAGGCAGCTTGTTTATGAAGCCTACTGTATCTGATAAGATTATGCTCGTACCGCTCGGCAGCTCGACCTGACGCACGACAGGATCGAGCGTTGCAAAAAGCATATCCTCAGCAAGCACATCTGCGTCGGTCAAGGCATTCAGCAGAGTTGATTTGCCTGCGTTAGTATAGCCAACGAGCGCAACAAGCGGAGTTCCGGCGCTGCTTCGCGACTCGCTGCGGAGCGACCGCTGCTTTTCGACTTCGGCAAGTTCCTGCTCAAGCTCATAGATCCTACGTCTTATACGACGCCTGTCGATTTCAAGCTTCTTCTCGCCGGGTCCTCTCGTGCCTATGCCGCCGCCCAGTCTTGATAGCACCATGCCCTGACCCAAAAGGCGGGGGAGACGATATTTAAGCTGTGCAAGCTCGACCTGAAGCTTGCCCTCCCTGCTTTCAGCTCTGGCGGCAAAAATATCAAGAATAAGCGTCGTCCTGTCTATTACCCTTGCCCCGAGCTTATCCTCCAATGCCCTCTGCTGTATGGCGGAGAGCTCGTCGTCGAATATTACAAGGTCTGCTTCAAGCTCGCTTACAAGCAGGCTGAGCTCCTCGGCTTTGCCGCTGCCAACGTAGGTCACGTTGTCGATAGGACGTTTTTTTAGCGAGATACTTCGCAGCACCTCTGCACCTGCTGTCTTCGCAAGCTCAGCAAGCTCTGCGATGGTGTCGTATCCCTCGCCTGAGTCGATGCCGACAAGCAGAGCGCGCTCCGCCTCGGTCTCATCGACAGTCTTTGTTACGCTCCTGAACCTGTCGTCGCTGACGTAGATCTCGTTTATCAGCGCGGCGTTGGGCAGCTTGTATGGACGTAAGGGACCGTATACGAGCGCCTGCCTTGCGCCTTCCTCATTTTCCTCGCCGATAAAGGCGGCATAAAGCTGTGTCGGCTTACCGTTCATAACACCGACGCTCGCCATGCTGTCAAGCAGCATAGACCGCATTGTACCAAGATCGACGCCGGAAGGACGCCCGTCGCCATTGGGGTGGGTGTGCAGACAACGCACGCCGCAGAGTCTGTCCTCATTGCGAACGAGGCGCATCGCAGGCATATCTACCTTTGAGTTGTTACCGACCGAAACATCGACGATCTGACCGTCTCTTGTAATGTAAACGGAGATCTCGCGGTTTATCTCGCCCGTAAGCTCCGCCATCAATGAAATCAGCTCGTAGGATGCAAACTCCTTTTGATCCATGCGGATATCATAGAGCGAGCGAATGCGTGCAATCGTCGAGTCCTTAATTCCCGATAAAGATCCGTTGACCTTCTTCATAATCTTATTCCTTAGATATATTCGGCATATTACTGCCTTCTCTATTATAGCGTATCAAGCTGTATTTTCAAACGCTTTTATACTAAATTCGCGTTAAAATCATATTAATTGTTAGGCTCTACTCCCGAAATCGTAAAAATATGATATAATGGGGGTATGGAAACGAAGATCACAGGATTAACAGAGCTGTTCAGCAAGTCGATAGGTATCGAGGAGCCGTGGTACATCAGGAGCATAGAGACCGAGAAGGATGAGGTCCACATATATGTTGATGTACGGGATGAAGTTAGGCTTCCATGCCCTGACTGCGGAGAGCTTTGCAAGAGAGCAGGATATGAAAAGCAAGAGCGGGTATGGAGGCACGGGGACTGTGTGTTCTATCCATGCTACGTTCATTGCAGACGACCAAGGGTGGCGTGCGGGAAGCACGGAACAAAGGTCGTCGACGCACCGTGGGCAAGGAAAAGCAGCCGGTTCACACTTCTGTTTGAAGGGTACGCGATGCTGATACTTGCCGATATGCCGATAAGCAAAGCGGCAAAGCTTTTACGCTGCAATGAAAAGTCGCTTGTAAAGATAATGCGGTACTGGGTAAAGAAAGCCGTTGACGAGACGGATCTCGGCGACGTGACAAGTATCGCAGTGGACGAGACGTCATTCAAACGCGGACAGAGTTATGTGACGGTCATCTTTGACGCAGGAAAAAGGCGAGTCATTGATGTGGAGGATGGCAGAAAAGCTCAGACGGTCATTGACTTTTCATACAAGCTTGAAAGCAAGAACGGAGACTGTGAGAAGATCGAATACGCTTCCAGTGATATGTCTTCGGCGTATACTTCCGGAATAAACTTTTGCTTTCCTAACGCGAAGCATGTGATCGATAAGTTCCATGTTAAGAAGGAAATGCTTGACGCAATGGATGAAGTGCGGCGAATCGAACA
>CALEPU010000189.1 GCA_937913075.1 uncultured Clostridia bacterium | reverse complement strand
GGGTGCGCCCTGAAAGCCGCCCCGAAGGGCATTGGCTTTTGGTCATTAGTCTACGTTGACGTAGAGCTTGCCGGGGATGACGGTCACGTCGTCATGGGGCAGATAGCTGGAGGCGTTGATCATGTAAGTGGACTCAAGCACTACGATGCCAATGGTCAGGTAGTAGCCGTTCTCGTCCTGCTCACAATCGGCAGCGGTGGGAACCGCCGACCACTGGTACCTGATGCGAACCATGTAACCGCCGGCCTGGAGACCGCCGAAGTCAGCGGAGGTGAGGTACATACCGCAGTTAGCGTACATGTTGCCTGCCTCGCCGACGGTCTTACCGCCGGACTGCCCCTCGTAAGCCATATTGCAGACGAACGCGGGCTTATCGGAGGTAGGCTCCTCAGCGTCCCAAGTATCGGATACCTGGGTCTGGATGCCGCCGGACCAAGTTACGGAGTAAGCGGTAGGAGTCATGAAGCGCTCATCATAGTCAACGAGCCAGTGGCCGCTGAACATGCAGGAGCCCGCGGAAACGCCGAAATACATGAAGGGGATGTTGCTGCCCACGGTGGGGGTGCCGCCCTGGATGTCCTCGACGTAATAGGTTACAGCGGGGCCCTGAGGCTCAACAGAGTTGGCAGTATACACTACGTTAACGGTTACGTTGTCAGCGGGCATAACGCCGGTGACCTCGGTGACCTCGGTGGTGTAACCTTCAACCTCGGGGCTGGTAACAGCATAAGCTGCGCCGTACGCAACGGTTGCGACATAAGCATCGGCAACAACGTTGCCTTCGCCGTCAACATAGTTGATGGTGAGGGTGTAGGAGTTGACAGTGGTGGTGCCGTTGACAGTTACGTTGTTTGCGGGCATGGTTGCGGGAACACCCGTCCAGCCGTTGAAGGTATAGCCCTCAGCGGGAGTATAGGCGGGAGCCGTAACTGCAGCGCCGTAAGCATAGGTCTGAGTGGTGTAGAGAACGCCGTCAACATAGTAGCTGACAGTGTAGCTGTTAACGGTATAGACAGCGTTAACAACGATGTTCGCCGCAGGCATGGTTGCGGGAAGGTTCGCCCACTCTACGAAGGTGTAACCCTCGACAGCGGGTGCTGCGGGAGCAACGATCGCCGCGCCGTAAGCGTAGGTCTGGGTAGTGTAGGTGCTGCCCTGTACGCGGTAGGTCACGGTGTAGGTGTTAACGGTGGTGGAACCGTTTACGGTTACGTTCTGGGCGGGCATGGTCGCGGGAACACCGGTCCAACCGTTGAAGGTATAGCCCTCAGCGGGAGTATAGGTGGGAGCGACGACTGTCTCGCCGTAAGCGTAGGTCTGGGTGGTGTAGAGAACGCCGTCAACGTAGTAGCTGACAGTGTACACGTTAGCGGTGTAGGTTACGGTAACGGTGGTATCGGCGTTGATGGTGCCGGATACAACGGCCTTATCCGCAGTATAGCCGGTGATGGCGGGGCTGGTTACGGAGTAAGAGGAGCCCGCATCATAGGCAGCGGTATAGGCGGCAGCAGCCTGACCGCCGTTCGCGTAAACGTAGTTGATGGTGAGAGTGTACTGCTCGACAGGGTTGGTGCCGGGAGTGAGCTCACCGTTCAGGTACATAACGATGTAAGTTACGTCTGCCCAGTTGTCCTCGTCATCGATGCCGCTCATATCGGCGGGATCGACGAAGGGGTTGGAGTTGTTGACGTTACCGTTGATCAGACCCTGTGCGGTGACCTCGCCCTCGCCGGTGAGCCACAGCGCCAGAGCGGAAACGTCTGCCCAAGTGCACTCGCCGTCGCAGTTGACGTCGCCCCATACGAAGGTGCCGACGGGGATAAGGGTGTAGGTAACGGTAGCCTCGACGTTTGCAGCGCCCATGGTGCCGGCAACGGCGTCGACGTCATACTCATAACCCTCGATCTCGGGAGTTACTACGTTGTAAGCCTCGCCGTAGGCGACGGTAACAACGACGTCCTCAAGAGCGGTGGTGCCGTCCTCATACACATAGTGTACGGTCACGGTGTAAGTGTTGACGGTCAGAGTTGCATTGACGGTGATGTTTGCGGCGGGCATAGTCGCGGGTACATCCCAACCGGAGAAGGTGTAGCCCTCGGGTGCGGTGTACGCGGGAGCGGTTATGGCAGCGCCGTAGTTGTAGGTCTGAGTGGTGTAAACCGCACCGTTGATGGTGTAGGTCACGGTGTAGCTGTTGACGGTGGTGGTACCGTTGACAACAACGTTGTTGGCGGGCATGACAGCAGGTACATTGTCCCAGCCGTTGAAGGTATAGCCCACGGGAGCGGTGTAGTCGTAAGCGGTAACAGCAGCGCCGTACTCATAGGTATCGGTGTGTACAGCAACGCCGTCAACGTAGTAGGTCACGGTGTAGCTGTTGACGGTGTAAGTAGCGGTAACGGTGGTGTCAGCGGTGATGTTGCTGAAATCAACGTCCCAACCTGCGAAGGTATAACCCTCACGCTCGGGATCGTTGGGAGCAACGGCGGCCTCACCCTCGACTACCGTCTGGGTGCTGATAACGGTACCGTCGTAATCAACGAAGGTAACGGTGTACTCAGCAGCCTCGCTGATGGTAACGACGATAGCGCCGTCGACCGTGGTTACGTCCTCATGGGGAGCGTAGCTGGAGGCAGTGATGAAGTAAGTGGACTCGAGTACGGTCACGGGTACGGGGATGGTCATGCTCTCGGTGGGAACGTTGGTCCACTGCATGGTAAGACGTACCATGGAGCCGCCCATCTGGAGACCGTTGTACTCAGCGGAGGTGAGGTACATGCCGCAGTTGGAATACATGTTGCCTGCCTCGCCGACGGGCTTACCGCCGGTCTGACCCTCATAGTTGGGGTTGCAGACGAACGCGGGCTTATCGGAGGTAGGCTCGCCATCGTCCCAAGTATCGTTTACCTGAGACTGGACACCGCCGCTCCAACTTACGGAGTAACCGGATACGGTGAAGTACTCCTCAGCGTAGTCAACGAGCCAGTGACCGCTGAACATACCGGAATTCTCGGAAACGTCGAGCGTCATGTAGAAGGTGTCGCCAACAGCGGGATCGACCTGCTCAACGGTGGGAACGGTATAGGTTACGCTGTGGGGATTTTCGGCAATGGTGACCACAACAGCGCCGTCAACGGTGGTGACGTCGGTGTGCGCGGCATTGCCGTAGCTGCCCGCGGTACCGGTCATATAGGTGGACTCGGTGGTGTAAACGGGCACGGGGATGGTCATGCTCGCGGTGGGAACGTTTGCCCACTGGAACTGGAGACGGACCATTGCGCCGCCTGCCTGCATGCCCATGTAATCGAAGCTGGTAAGATACATACCTACGTTGGCCTCGAGATTGCCGTTATTGCTGTAAGTGGGGTTGCAGACGAATGCGGGCTTATCGGAGGTAGCGGTGCCATCGTCCCAAGCTGCTGTGACCTGAGACTGGATACCGCCGCTCCAGGTTACGGAATAACCGGCAGCGGTGAAGTAGCTCTCATCATAATCAACGAGCCAGTGACCGCTGAACAGACCGGAATTCGCGGAAACGTTAAGGGTCCAGTAGAAGGTGTCGCCAACGGCGGGATTGACCTCGTTCACGGTCTCGCCGGTGTAGGTGACGGAGGGAGTGCCGGGCACGGCGGTGGGAGCCGCAGTGGGAACGGCAGTGGGAACCGCAGTGGGAACCGCGGTGGGAACGGCAGTGGGCTCGGGAACTACCTCAGCATAGAACTTGATAAGACCGTTGGTGTTCTTGCTGGTGGTGAAGTAAGCGTTGCTGCTGCCGAGAGCGAGATAATAGTAACCGTCGGAGTCGATCTGGTTGTTCAGATCGCCGTTCTCATACAGCCATGCGACGGCGGTAGAGGAGGGATACAGATACTCGCTGGAATCAAGACCCATGTAGGTGTTGTTGCCTACGTTCTTGAAGGTGTACCCCGCGGAAGCGGAGCCGGACTCACAGAGATACAGTATGGTGTTGACGTCCAGAGTGGAGGGTACAACAACATAGTCGCCGTCGATGGTGACGCCGTGAGCTGTGAGGTAATGATTGCTGGTGTAGACGGTGTTGCCTACCGCATAGCTGCCGGAGCAGATGATGTACCTGGTGCCGACAACGGGAGCGTCAACGAGCTGATAAACGGTCTCGGTGACAGGCTCGGCGGTGGGAGCAGCGGTGGGAGCAGCGGTGGGAGCAGCAGTGGGAGCCGTGGTAGGAGCCGTGGTAGGAGCCGTGGTGGGCTCGGTCACAGCCTGCTGGCTGAAGAGCTGTACGGTGCCCGCAGCAACGCTGCTGTTGACGCACATATAATTGCCGCCGCCGGTGGTGTAGTACTGGGCGTACCTGCTGCTGGAGTTTACCGTGGTATAGAGGGTGTGGTTGGTTGCATTCCATACCCAGGTAGAAGCGCCGGAAGTACCGGGATAGCAGTCAATATAGTTTGTGCTGGAATATACCTTGAGGTAATAGCTGCTGTTCTGAGCAGACTGGATAGTGCCGCCGTTAGCGGTGGAGAAGATCCATGTGCAGTACTCAAGATCGTCAGCATTACCGGAAACACCGATGACATTGCTGCCGTTCATGGTAGCGGGAGCGGTGTAGCCAAGGTAATTGTAGCTGCTGTCTGTGTAGTAGTAGTTACCGGAGGATACGTTGTAGTTAACAGCCAGATAGGTGGTGCCGTTTACAACGAAACCGATAAGGTACTCCTCACCCGCAACGATGGTGTCGGTGGGAGCCCACTGAGCAGCCTCGGTAACGGTGAGGTCTACGCTCTTGGTGTAGACAGCCTTGGAAGCGGTGGTAACGGTAGCGGTGATGGTGGTGGAACCTGCATTGACGCCCGTTATGGTAGCGCTATTGCCGCTGCCGGAAACAGTCGCAACGCCGGTGTTGGCGCTTGCCCATGCAACGGTGTAGTTATTGGCGTTTGCAGGGGTGGGGCTGACCTTGACGGTGGTCTTCTTGCCCATTGCTACTGCAGCGCTGGAGATCTCGGTTCCCTCGGCATTGGTGAGCACAAAGCTCTCCATTGCGATATCCTCCTGCGGGAACAGATACCATTCGCAGTTGACGGTCTGGGCCGCATCGGGGTTGGAGGGGAAGGGATCAACGGGGCTCATTACGATGGGGTATGCATCGCCGCCGGAGACGGGATCGGGTACGCCCCATGTGTTCTTCATGACGACGAGAGCATCCTTCATGCTGGCGCCGTTCTTCATCTCGGTCCAGAAGGTTGCCTCATACTTGTAGTCGCCGGTGAAGGATACGGACTGGGAATAGCCGTATACAGCAGCAGCGCCGGCGGCCAGCAGAGCGGTACCGGTGGTGCCGTTACCGGACTTCTTCATGCCCTCGCAAATTGCCATCCAAACGAGGCAGTTGGAGAGGGTGCCGGAAACGTGGTTCTGGATGTAACGACCATCGATGTAAGCAGCGGAACCGGAGCTGACTGCCCAACCGTTGTTGTAGTCGGTGGAGGTTATACCGGAATTGGTGGTCAGGCACAGATAGGAAGAAGTGCCGGACTGGGTGCCGTGGGAATCGTAAATAACTACGCCCTTGCCGGTATAAGCAGCGGCGATGGCGGGGCCGGTTGCAGCGGAATCGACCAGCTTGGTGACAGTACCGCCGGTAGCGGCGCCGATGGAATCGGCCTCGGTCTTATACTGATCGGTAAAGCTGGAATCGGAGCTGTAATACGGGCCGACGAGCAGAACGTCGGAAGTGCCCGCCCAGTTGCCGTCCTTGGTGCCGTAAGAGGTGACGATGGTCTCGCCAACGCCTTCTTTAACGTTCCTCTGGGCGTTGCGTGCAGTATAGTAATAGAGGCAGTGCATGCCGTCTACGGTGAAAGCGAACTGTTCGTCGCTCTCCCAAACCATACTGCCCTCATCGACGTAACCGGAATTAAGAGCCGCCTTATAGGCAGCCATGGTTACCTCGGAGGGAGACGCCTTTTTGTTGAGGGATTCGGCCTCAACGGTCTCGATCTCGGCCCATGCATCGTCCAGAAGCGCAAGCTTGCGGGCTTCCGTAACCGATGCATTAACGGTCTCTGCCAGAGACGCCATGGGCACAACTGCCAGAACCATTGCGATGGCCAAGATCGCACTCAAGAATCTTTTAAGATTACTTGACATTGGTTTTAATCCTCCTATATAAGATATAAATAAGAGATGGTACTCTCATTCAATCTATTCTACCAACAAAAGCATATATTGTCCATACCAAAAATCAAAAAAATTGTATATTATGTTCGCACGAAACCAGTTTTTGATTTTGCGTCACATTTCGGACAATATTAAGGCGGGCTGAATTTCGGGTCTTGTAAATTGCTTTTTGTTGAAATTTTGCGAAGTTGCAGAACAAGACCGACTGTGCGCGAGAGCGAGATTTATCCGCCGGCATTTGACAAAGCCCCACCGCATGGGATATAATAGGCTGAATTTGTATTGCAATACGGCGTCTCCTTCGGGACGTCATAAAAAGGAGTAATATGAAACAGCTTACAACCGCCGAGCTCCGCGAGCTTTATCTGCGCTTTTTTGCCGAGAGAGGTCACGCAGTGATCTCCTCCGCCTCACTCGTACCCGAGAACGACCCGACCGCCCTCTTCACAATGGCGGGCATGCATCCGTTGGTGCCTTATCTTTTAGGCGCAAAGCACCCTGCCGGCAATCGCCTGACAGACGTGCAGAAGTGCGTCCGCACGGGCGATATAGACGAGGTGGGCGACGCCTCGCACTGCACATTCTTCGAGATGCTCGGCAACTGGTCCCTCGGCGACTATTTTAAAAAGGAAGCTATTGCGTGGAGCTGGGAGTTCCTTACAGGCAAGGAATGGCTCGGCATAGATCCCGACAAGCTCTATTTCACCTGCTTTGCGGGCGAGGGCGAGCTGCCGCGTGACACCGAGGCGCACGACCGCTGGGTCGAAATGGGCGTCGATCCCTCCCACATTTATTACCTCGGCAGGGAGCACAACTGGTGGGGCCCCGCCGGTCAGACCGGTCCCTGCGGTCCCGATACCGAAATGTTTATCGATACGGGCAAGGAGCCCTGCGGCGAGGGCTGCTTCCCAGGCTGTCACTGCGGCAAATATCTTGAGATCTGGAATGACGTTTTCATGCAGTACAACAAGACCGCAGAAGGCAAATACGAGCCTCTCGCACAGAAGAACGTGGATACCGGCATGGGCTTGGAGCGCACCGTCGCCACCTTGCAGGGCGTTGAGAGCGTATACGATACCGACGCCTTCACGGGCATATTAAACAGGATAGCCGAGCTTTCGGGCAAGCAGTACCGCGAAGGCGAGGCTGTGACAAAAGCCTTCCGCATAATAGCCGACCATATGCGCACCGCGACCTTTATGCTGGGCGATCCGCGCGGAGTCACTCCTTCGAACGTCGATCAGGGCTACATACTCCGCAGGATAATCCGCCGCGCTTTAAGATACGCAATGCAGCTCGGCATGCCGGAGCTTTCGCTCTCGAAGGTCGCCGATGCGGTGATATCGACCTACGGAGACGTTTATCCCGAGCTTAACTCCAACCGCGAGCGCATAATAAACGAGCTCGACGCCGAGGAAAAGAAGTTCCAGCGCGCGCTCACGCAGGGTACCAAGGAGTTCGAGCGGATAAAGGGCGGCTTTAAGGACGGTGTTATCGACGGCGTTACGGCGTTCCATCTTTTCGACACGTTCGGCTTCCCGATAGAGTTCACGGAGGAGCTTGCCAAGGAGAACGGGCTTTCCGTCGATATCGAGGGCTTCCGCGCCGCGTTTGCCGAGCATCAGGCAAAGAGCAAGGCGGGCGCCGAGCAGAAGTTCAAGGGTGGTCTTGCCGACGCGTCCGAGGCGACCGCGAGGCTGCACACCGCGACGCATCTTTTGCAGGCTGCTCTCAGAAAGGTTTTGAACGACGAGAACGTAGCGCAAAGGGGCTCCAACATCACCGCAGAGCGTCTGAGGTTCGACTTCTCGTTCCCCCGTAAGGTGACCCCCGAGGAGCTTGCGGAGGTCGAAAAGCTCGTCAATGAGGCGATAGCCGCCGACGTTACCATAACCTGCGAGGAGATGACCGTGCCCGAGGCAAAGGCGAAGGGCGCGATAGGTCTGTTTGAGAATAAATACGGCGAGAAGGTCAAGGTCTATACCATGGGCGAGTACTCCTGCGAGATCTGCGGCGGTCCGCACGCGGCAAGGACCGGCGAGCTCGGCACCTTTAAAATAAAGAAGGAAGAGGCTTCCTCTTCCGGCGTCAGAAGGATAAAGGCGGTACTCGAATAAGGCTTCGCCTTTCATGCGAGGAATTCGTTGGTTTTCTCCGGAGGTTTTATGGCAAAGCAATCGACATGGCTCGAATACAACTGGCGGCTTGACGGCAGGGCGGCGCTTTTCGGAGTGGAGCTTGAGCTCTATCGCTCCGCGCCCGATCCCAAGCTGCCGATACTCTGCTACTTTTGCTGTGAGGCGGAGGGCAGGGACGAGCTGACAGAGACCGATATCAAGCGCATCGAGGCGCTTGGAGCAAAATGCGTCCGTAAGCTCGGTCAGCCTGCCGCGGGCTTTGTGCAGGCGGGCAATACACGGCAGTATTATTTTTACGTGCCGGGCAAGGAGCAATACGACATTTTACGCGCCATAGCCGAAAAAGAAAGGAAGCTTGTCTGCAAGGTGGCAGGCAAGCGCGAGGCGGAGTGGACTACTTACTTCAAGCTGCTCTACCCCGACGAGGCGAAGTATCAGACCGTCCGCAACCGCGAGGTCATAGCAAAATACCGCGCTAACGGCGACGCGACAGAGGCTGCACGCAGGATCAATCTGCATGTGTTTTTCAAAACCGAGCAGCACCGGCTGATGTTCGAGGAGGCGGCGCGTCAGGCGGGCTATGCAATAGGCACGCCGGAGGAGCGCAGCGAGCTCGAGCTGCCCTATGGCGCAACTCTGCACCGCATATCGACCCTTGAGCTTGCCGATATCGACTCCGTGACGATAAGGGCGATACGCATAGCGCAAAGGATGGAGGGGCGTCTCGCCTATTGGGACTGCGCTATTGTTCCCAAGAATATCTCCAAACGATAAAACGGTAATCCCAATGGAAGCAAAATACGGCTGGTTGGTTGTCAACCGCTTTCTTAACACTCAAAAATTCAGCGAGCTGTACGGCTGGTTTTCCGCCGCTGCGGAAAGGTACGGCACAGAGCTTGAAGTCTATGCCAACGACGAGCTCACGCCGAGCCTTACCGACGGCGAGCCGAATATTACGCTGTGCGGCAAGCCAATTACGCGGACGCCGGATTTCGTGCTGTTTTACGACAAGGACATTCGCCTTGCGGAGCAGCTTGAAAGGTACGGTCTGCGGCTCTTCAACACCGCAAGAGCCATAGAGCTCTGCGACGACAAGTCTTTGATGCACGCTTTTCTTGCGGGCAAGGTCCCCATGCCGCAGACTTACAGCGCACCCTTCACCTATGAGAACATTGGCTATACCGACACTGCTTTCGTCGACAGGATGTTCGAGCTGCTTGGCGCTCCTCTTGTGGTGAAGGAGGTCTACGGCTCCTTCGGTCAGCAGGTATACCTCTGCCGAACAAGCGGCGAGGCGAGAGCGCTGCTTTCGAGGATAGGCGGCAAAAAGCTCATATTCCAAAGGTTTATCGCTTCAAGCTTCGGCAGGGATCTGCGTCTCAACGTAGTCGGCGGCAGGGTCATTGCCGCCATGCTGCGCTATAACGAGCACGGTGATTTCCGTGCCAACATTTCAAACGGCGGCTCCATGCAGCCGCATGCTCCCTCTCTCGAGGAGGAAGCGCTTGCCGTGCGCACGGCAGAGCTTCTGGGGCTCGATTTCTGCGGAGTGGATCTGCTGTTCGGCGAGGACGGCAGCCCCATACTCTGCGAGGTCAACTCCAACGCGCATTTCAAGTCCATTTTCGACTGCACGGGAGTGAACGCGGCGGAGGCGATAATGGGTCATATAGTCGAGTGTATCAAGCGCGGCGCATGATAAGGCATCATGCGCGATCTGCTTTTGATTATTCTTTCCATGCTTTGGTCTTACTTTGGTCTTACTTTGGTCTTAAATGAACAACAAGGTCTTTATTTTGTATTCGGCTGAGGACGCCGAAAGGAACGGCTTCCTTATAGATAAGTACGTTTCGGCGTGCGCCTCCCAAGGGTTCGAGGCGCGCTTGCTTTTGACTGACGGCGGCGGAGCCGAGACAAGGATCGCCGAGGCCGGAGGGGCGGCTTTTGTTATAAACCGCACACGCGACGCCGGACTCGCCTCGGTTATTAGGGCGATGGGCGTACCGGTCTCCAACCCTCCCGAGCTGACAAGGGTCGCAAACGACAAGCTGCTGACGCACAGGCTGCTTGGCGGCGTCGTCGCCATGATGCCCACCGTGCGGGCTTTGGACTTTGCCGCGGGGCTTGCGCCATGTTGCGGCTTTCCCTTCGTTATTAAGCCCGTTGACGGTCACGGAGGCAGCGGCGTAGAGCTTGTCGCAGGCGGCGAGGAGTTCCAAAAATACCGCGCCGCACATGATATTTCGCGCTGCATAATACAGCCTTTGGCGGAGGGAGTCGGACGCGATATGCGCGTTTACGTTATTGCGGGCAGACCTGTCGCCGCCATGCAGAGGATATCCGAGGGTGATTTTCGCAGCAACTACTGTCTCGGCGGGAAAGCAGAGATCGTGCCGCTCGGCGCACTCAAAAAAGACGAACTCGATATAGTCGAGGCGGTCTGTGCCGCTCTTCCCATTGACTATGCAGGCGTGGACATAATGCGCGATGGCGGACGCGCCGTGCTCAACGAGATAGAAGATCCGGTCGGCGCGAGAATGCTCTACACCTATACCGATTTAGACCCGGCAGCGCTGCACGCAGAGCATATTATCGGCAGGCTTTGAACCTGCTCCGCAGCGTCGATCGCCGGGGCGTCTCCCTATCGGTCCGCTCACTCCATAGCCTGAATTTCCTTATATAACTGCTTCATAATGCGCTTTTCGAGCCGCGAGATATAGCTCTGTGAAATGCCGAGCTTATCCGCGACTTGTTTTTGCGTATACTCTTTTTCTCCGCCCAAGCCGAAGCGCAGCTCGACTATCCGCTTCTCACGCGCCGAAAGCCTTTCCAGTGCCAGTCTCAGAAGCTGACGGTCTATCTCCTCCTCGATATTCCTCGATACAAGGTCTTCGTCGGTGCCGAGAATGTCCGAGAGCAGCAGCTCGTTGCCGTCCCAGTCCACGTTTAAGGGCTCGTCGAGCGAAACCTCAGCTTTAAGGCGCGAAGCCTTACGCAGGTACATCAGTATCTCGTTCTCGATACAACGGCTGGCGTAGGTGGCAAGCTTTATGTTTTTATCGGGATCGAAGGTGTTGACCGCCTTGATAAGCCCTATCGCGCCGATAGAGATAAGGTCCTCGATATTGACTCCGGTGTTTTCAAACTTGCGGGCAATGTAAACAACGAGCCTCAGATTATGCTCTATCAGCTTGGTTTTGGCACTGTCGTCGCCGTTTTTGAGCGCTTTAAGGCAGGCGGACTCCTCCTCCCGCGAAAGCGGCGGAGGCAGCGAGTCGCCGGAGCCCAGGTAATGGAGCTCTCCCCCATCCCTCAGCCTTGCAGGCAGCTTGCCGTAAAGCAGCAGTATCAGCTTAGCAAATCCTTTGAGCATTGGAGCTCCTCCTTTTTAACGCCTGTGACCGCCGCAAGCTCCGGCGGAACCAGAGCTTCGGCGGCGAATGCCCCTTCGGCGAGCGCGACGAGCCCCGCGACGGGTACTCCGTCAACGCTCATTTTATCCGGCCGAAAGGCATAAAAAACGCATCTGCCCGAGGCTGTCGCGACCTCTATCGGCAGCGCTGCAAAGCTTTTGAATGCGGGGCAGCGAACGACCGCAACTGGCAGACCGGTCAAGGGCTCAACAACGCCGTTGCCCGTATCGACAAGCGCGGCGAAGCGCCGCTCCAAACCGCGATGAACCACCGCAAGCTCCACTGTAAGCCCGTTTTTAATCCTT
Organism: uncultured Clostridia bacterium; assembly: GCA_937913075.1. Taxonomy (GTDB): domain Bacteria; phylum Bacillota; class Clostridia; order Christensenellales; family CAG-138; genus UBA3857. The sequence continues at coordinate 7,154 of CALEPU010000189.1, read as the reverse complement.
CGCCGCAGTATACTGCGGGCAATTCGCGGCAGGCAGGATGCAGCGGCCGCTATTATGAGCGCCTTCCGCAGTCCAACGCCGGCATGTATAAATCCGCCGTCAAGGCTTCCCTCGCCCGCAAGCGCTATAAAGAAAGCGAGTCCGCCGACGGCAAGCGTTGCAAGCAGTATCGAAAGCGCGGAGGTCAAAAAGCCTCTCACGCTTTTTGCGGGCATCGCTGCCGTCATCATAATAAGAGGCAGCACCCGAAGCGGCAATACTGCCAGCACGGGCTTGAAATATGCGGCAAGGGCGGCGTAGGCGGCAGCGGATATGACTGCCGCCATCTGCCGATACAGCGGGGGGCTAACGTGCAGCAGCGCCGCCGCAAGCCGCATAATAAGGAGGTTCATCAGGAGGTTGTCAAGCAAAAACAGCTCTATATACATTTCTGTCGCCGGGCGGGCATTCTTACCCGGAGATAAAACAGCATACGCTCTTCATGCTCAGCCTCCCTTGGGGGAAACCCCATGTACGCAGTATAGCGCGGGGAGTATGAAAGCAAGGTCGCTCCGCGGCAGAAAAAAAAGTCGGAGTTTGCCTGAAAAGAAAATCGGAGAGAATAATATACTTCTAAATGAAAGGCACTTCATATTGACAACAGCAAAGCGCGGGGATAAAATATCAATCGCTTAACAATTAACCGCTTAACTGTTGTTCTGTAAATAATGCGCCCTTTGGGGCAGGAGGTATATTAATGGAAGGAAAACGGCGTGTGGGCAGGATGCTGCACCGCATCGAGCTGTTGATGCGCTATCATTTGCGCACGCAGGGTGCGGAGCTGATACCGCCCGCGCAGATGCGAATGCTTGAATTCATCGCGGCTCACGAGGGCTGCAATCAGGCGGAGGTGGCAGAGGAGATGGGCGTAAGTCCGGCTTCCGTCGCACAGAGCATAAAGCGTATGGAGGCGGCGGGGCACGTGACCCGGGATGCGGTGCAGGGAAATCTTAGGGCGAACAGTCTTAGGATCACCGAGATAGGCGCTGCGGCGGCGCGGGATTGCAGGCTCGTCTTTGACGGGCTTGAAGAGCGCATGCTTGCAGGCATGACGGAAGGCGAGCAGGCGGAGCTTTATACTCTTTTGAAAAGGCTCATTGAGAATATGGAGTCCGCCGACACCGGCGCAATGAACAACATGGAGCTTTGCAAGCTGCTCGACTCCGGGAAGGGGGGCGCCGATGTTTAAAAAACTGCTGCCTGCCGTGCGCGGCTACGAAAAGCAATCCCTTGGCGCTTCGCTGATGATAATAATCGAGGGCGTGCTTGAAATAATGATACCCTTTTATATGACCAAGCTTATAAACGAGGGTATCGACGTACCCGATCCGCAGCTTGCCGTTATATTAAAATACGGTGGTCTGATGCTTTTGATGGCGCTGTTTGCACTTATATCGGGGGCATTATGCGCGAGGCTCGCGGCGGTCGCCGGCACGGGCTTTGCCGCAAACCTGCGCAATATGCTTTTTCGCAAGGTGCAGGATTTTTCCTTTGCCAACGTGGACAAATTCTCCTCGGCGAGCATTGTGACAAGGCTCACGACGGACGTTGTGAACATTCAAAACCTGTTTACAATGCTGATCAGGATGACCGTCCGCAATTTCATTATTATGATCACCGCCTTCTGCTTTGCCGTGGCGGTGAACGCGCGGCTTTCCATAGTTTTCGCGGTGACAATACCCCTGCTCGCGGCAATAATGCTGACCATCATGATAAAGGCTCATCCCTTCTTTGAGAAGATGCTCCAAAAGATGGACCTTATGAACGCCCGTGTTCAGGAAAACCTTATTGCCATCCGCGTTGTAAAGGCGTTCGTCAAGGGAGATGACGAGACCGTGAGCTTTGAGGAGAGCGCAACTGCGCTGCGCAAGGCGCAGACCGCGGCCGAGCGCATCGTTATATGGAACAACCCCATATCCCAGCTCATATTCTACGCCGCGATGGTCGCCGTATGCTACTTCGGCGGCAAGCTCATCGTCGGCGGTCAGATGAAGATAGGCGATCTTTCCGGCTTCCTCGCTTACATCGGTCAGATCCTTTCAAGCGTTATGATGCTCTCGATGGTGTTCATAAGCTTCATCATAACAAGGGCTTCGCAAAAGCGCATTGCAGAGATACTCGACGAGAAAACAGACATCTCGGACGATGACGCGGACCCGCAGCTTCAGGTTGCGGACGGCAGCGTCGAGTTCGATCACGTCAACTTCTCTTACAGCAAAAACCCCGACAACCTGACTCTGACGGACGTGAGCTTTAAGGTGAATTCCGGCGAGACGATAGGCGTTATCGGCGGCACGGGCTCGGCAAAGACGACTCTTGTGCAGCTAATTCCAAGGCTTTACGACGTGCTCTCCGGCAGCGTTAAGGTCGGCGGCAGGGACGTAAAGGATTATAAGCTCGACGCTCTGCGTTCCTCCGTTGCAATGGTATTGCAGACCAACCTTTTGTTCAGCGGCACCATTGAGGAAAATCTTCGCTGGGGCAACGAGGAAGCAACGCAGGAAGAGCTCGAGGCGGCGGCAAAAGCCGCGAGCGCGCACGACTTTATAATGAGCTTCCCCGACGGCTATAAGACCGACCTCGGACAGGGCGGCGTGAACGTATCCGGCGGGCAAAAGCAGCGTCTCTGCATAGCAAGGGCACTGCTCAAAAGCCCCAAGGTCGTAATACTCGACGACTCTACCTCTGCCTGCGATACCGCGACGGACGCCGCGATAAGGAGGGCGCTCAAATCCGAGCTTGCCGGCACCACTGCGTTTATAATAGCGCAGCGCATAGCATCCGTAATGGATGCGGACAGGGTAATGGTGCTTGACGACGGCAGGCTCGTCGCCTTCGATACCCCGCAAAGGCTGCTTGAAACCAACGATATCTACCGCGAGGTATATGAGTCTCAGATGAAGGGCGGTGAGGAATAATGGCAAAGGAAACTGCACGCGAGATGAGGGGTCCCGGCGCAAGGGGCGGTCCCAAGTTTGCAAAGCCCAAGAACGCAAAGGGTACCTTTACAAGGCTTATAACCTATTTTAAACGCTATCTGCCTATACTCCTGATAGTCGTGGTCTGCATTATAGCCGCTGCGGGGGCCAACGTATACGGCACGGCGCAGCTAAGGACCATTATCGACGACCACATTACGCCCATGGTAAAGGAGGGCGCGACGCAGGAGCTTTGGCACGGCTTCACCCTCGCCATAATAAGGATGGCGGCGGTTTACCTTATCGGCGCGGTGTGCATCTATATCCACAGCCGCCTGATGGTCAACGTATCCACGGGCGTTATGCTCGACATACGCAAGGATATGTTCAAGGCTATGGAGAAGCTGCCCCTCAAATATTTCGACTCGCACACCCACGGCGAAATAATGAGCCGCTACACCAACGACACCGACAGTATGCGCGAGATGCTCGGGCAGAGCATACCCAACCTTATCAACAGTCTGTTCCGCATAGTGAGCGTTTTCGTTATGATGGTGATCTTGAGCCCCGCGCTGACGCTCATCACCGTGGTGATGCTGGTGCTGATGATACTCGTTGTAAAAACGCTCGGCAAAAAGTCCGGCGCGTTCTACAAAAAGCGTCAGCAGGCGCTGGGCGTTGCAAACGGATACATCGAGGAGATGACCGAGGGGCAAAAGGTCGTCAAGGTCTTCTGCCGTGAGGAGCGCATAAACAATGACTTTGCCAAGCTCAACGACGACCTGCGCCGCGCGGAGGCGGGCGCCAATACCTGGGCGAGCATTCTGATGCCCATAATGGGCAACCTCAGCTACATACAGTACGCCATAACTGCGCTCTTGGGCACCATGATGGCTGTCGCGGCGAAGACGGGCAATTATCCCGCGCTGATATCGCTCACGATAGGCGAGCTCATCACCTTCCTGCAATACACGCGTAACTTCGCCCAGCCTATAACGATGGTCAGCCAGCAGTTCAACTCGATACTTGCGGCGCTTGCCGGTGCGGAGCGCATATTCGCTCTCATTGACGAAAAGCCCGAGGTCGACGAGGGGACCGTCCGTCTCGTCAACGCAAAATACGTTGACGGGCAGCTTTGCGAGTGCAAAGAGCGCACGGACGTATGGGCTTGGAAGACCGAGGACGGCAGCCTTACGAGGGTCGCAGGAGACGTTCGCTTCAACAACGTCACATTCAGCTACGACGGCAAGAAGACGGTGCTTAACAACGTCAGCCTCTACGCGAAGCCCGGGCAGAAGATAGCGTTCGTCGGCTCGACCGGCGCAGGCAAAACGACTGTCACAAACCTGATAAACCGCTTCTACGATATAGACGAGGGCGAGATAACCTACGACGGCTTCAACGTGCGCGATATCAGGAAGGACGACCTGCGGCGCTCGCTTGCAATGGTCTTGCAGGATACACACCTGTTCACCGGCACCGTCCGCGAGAACATAAGGTATGGCAAAAAGGACGCGACCGACGACGAGGTCGAGCATGCGGCAAGGCTTGCCAACGCCCACTCCTTCATAATGCACCTGCCCCAGGGTTACGACACTATGATAGTTGACGACGGCGAGAACCTTTCGCAGGGGCAGCGCCAGCTCCTTGCAATAGCAAGAGCCGCCGTCGCCGACCCGCCCGTGCTCATATTGGATGAAGCTACAAGCTCCATCGATACAAGGACGGAGGCGCTTATCGAGCGCGGCATGGATGAGCTGATGAACGGACGCACCGTGTTCGTTATAGCCCACCGTCTCTCTACGGTACGCAACTCCAACGCCATAATGGTGCTGGAGCAGGGCAGTATAATCGAGCGCGGAGACCATCGCGAGCTTATCGCCAAGCGCGGCAGGTATTACAGCCTCTATACGGGCGCGTTCGAGTTGAGCTGACGGGGTCAGGGACCCCGTCAGGCCTCGGACGGAGCGATTATCAACAGGCTGTGGATAATTTTTCCACTTGTGTCTGCACAGTCGTCCGACAACTATATGTAGTGCCGAAACAAAAATATATGCACAAAATATTGTGTTTGGCTATTGACGGGCGCTATATGCGGTGCTATAATGATATTAAGAGAGTTTTGCGGGCTAAATAAGCTCGCTTTTCTAACCTATAAAAAACGGAGGGGAAAACCATGTACAGAGTTCGCAAAAGGAACAACGCCGAGGTAGATTTCGATCTCGGCAAGATCTCCAACGCGATCCGCCTCGCCTTCGATGCGGAGAAGCACAACTACAATCAGGATATGATCGACTTTCTGGCTCTCAAGGTCACCGCAAATTTCGAGCCCAAAATAAAGGACGATCTCATCTCCGTCGAGGACATTCAGGACAGCGTCGAGGCCGTGCTCATACAGGCGGGCTATTCCGACGTCGCAAAGGCCTACATACTCTACCGCAAGCAGCATGAGAAGGAGCGTATGATGCGCTCCACGTACCTTGACTATAAGGAGACGGTCAACAAGTACGTCAACGTCACCGATTGGCGCGTTAAGGAGAACAGCACCGTTACCTATTCCGTCGGCGGTCTCATACTCTCCAACAGCGGCGCTATCACCGCAAACTATTGGCTTTCCGAGGTCTACGATGAAGAGATAGCAAACGCTCACCGCAACTGCGAATTCCATCTGCACGATCTTTCCATGCTCACCGGCTATTGCGCCGGCTGGTCGCTCCGTCAGCTCATCGAGGAGGGTCTCTCCGGCGTGCCCGGCAAGATAACCTCTTCTCCCGCAAAGCACCTCTCCACCCTCTGCAACCAGATGGTCAACTTCCTTGGCATCATGCAGAATGAGTGGGCCGGTGCTCAGGCGTTCTCATCTTTTGACACTTATCTTGCACCCTTCGTAAGAGCAGATAACCTAAGTTATCGTCAGGTCAAGCAGGCTATAGAGACTTTTGTATTCGGTGTTAATACTCCTTCAAGATGGGGAACTCAGGCTCCGTTTACGAATATAACCCTGGATTGGACAGTTCCCGATGACCTTGCTGAGCTTCCCTGCATAGTTGGCGGAGAGGATCAGGACTATTGCTATAAGGACTGCAAAAAGGAAATGGATATGATAAACAAGGCCTTCCTCGAGATAATGATAGAGGGCGATGCCAATGGAAGAGGATTCCAGTATCCTATCCCGACATATTCCATCACCAGGGATTTTGACTGGAGCGAAACTGAAAACAACAAGCTTCTGTTCGAGATGACCGCCAAGTATGGTACTCCTTATTTTTCCAACTACATCAACTCTGATATGGAGCCGAGCGACGTTCGCTCAATGTGCTGCCGTCTTCGCCTTGACCTTCGCGAGCTTCGCAAAAAGTCAAGCGGCTTCTTCGGCTCAGGCGAGTCAACGGGCTCAATCGGCGTTGTTACAATCAACCTGCCGAGAATTGCTTATCAGGCAACTGACGAGACTGATTTCTATGCAAGGCTTGATCACCTTATGGATATTTCAGCAGCATCTCTTAAGACTAAGAGGACTGTCATCACAACGCTGCTTGAGTCAGGACTTTATCCATATACAAAGCGCTACCTTGGAACATTTGACAATCATTTCTCAACTATCGGACTTAACGGCATGAATGAAGCCTGCCTCAATGCGAAGTGGTTAAGGTGCGACCTTACATCTGAGAAAGGACAGAAGTTCGCTGTTGATGTACTGAATCATATGAGAGAGCGTCTTTCAGATTATCAGGAGATGTATGGTGATCTGTATAACCTTGAGGCTACTCCTGCAGAGTCTACAGCTTACAGGTTCGCAAAGCATGATAAGGAAGAGTTCCCTGATATCATTACTGCAAATGAGAACGGCACTCCTTATTATACCAATTCATCGCATCTGCCTGTCGGATATACTGAAGATGTGTTCTCTGCACTGGATATCCAGGATGAGCTTCAGACACTGTATACTTCAGGAACCGTATTCCATGCTTTCCTCGGAGAGAAGCTTCCTGACTGGAGGGCTGCGTCGGTGCTTGTACGCAAGATCGCGGAGAATTACAGACTGCCTTATTATACTATGTCTCCGACATATTCAGTCTGCAGGAACCACGGATATATCGCAGGTGAGGTATATACATGCCCTGACTGCGGCGAGAAGACCGAAGTATACAGCCGTATCACAGGCTATTACCGTCCGGTACAGAACTGGAATGACGG
>CALEPU010000188.1 GCA_937913075.1 uncultured Clostridia bacterium | reverse complement strand
TGGTTGAGGAGGGTAGCAGTGCTCTGAACACCGTGGCGCTGACGGGCGAGAGCATTCCCGTGGACAAGCTGCCCGGCTCCGAGGTTTACGCCGCGACAGTCAACAGCTCCGGCTGGCTGAAATGCGAGGCAAAGCGCGTCGGTGAGGACACGACCCTCTCGCAGATAATAAAGATGGTGAGCGACGCGGCGGCGACAAAGGCGCCGATAGCGAAGGTCGCCGACAGGGTCTCGGGCGTGTTCGTGCCGGTCGTGATAGGCATTGCGCTGGTAACGCTCACAGTGTGGCTTTTGGCCGGACGCGAGCTCGGCTATTCGCTGGCGCGGGCGATATCGGTGCTTGTGATAAGCTGCCCCTGCGCACTGGGGCTTGCCACGCCCGTTGCGATAATGGTCGGCAGCGGCGTCGGCGCGAGGAACGGCATACTCTTCAAGACCGCAGTATCGTTGGAGCAGGCAGGCAAGGCGGACGTGATAGCGCTTGACAAGACCGGCACCGTCACCGAGGGCGAGCCGGTAGTTACGGACATTTTGCCCTTTGGCATAAGTGAAAACGAGCTGTTGACCCTCGCCGCCTCATTGGAGGCGAAGAGCGAGCATCCCCTGGCAAAGGCAATAATGCAGCGGGCGGAGAAAAGCGGCATTGCTCCGAGAGATATCGTGGATTTCGCGGCGCTCGTCGGCAGCGGAGTCAGGGCGGTGCTTGAAGGAGAAGAGCTGATAGGCGGCAGTCTCGGCTTCATAAGAGAGCGTATCGGCGTGAGCAGTGACACGGAGACGAAAGCTTCAAGGCTCGCCGACGAGGGCAAGACGCCTCTGCTGTTTGCGCACGGCGGCAGCCTCATCGGCATAATAGCCGTTGCGGACGTTATCAAGAGCGACAGCGCGCAAGCCATCGAATCGCTTAAAAAAATGGGGCTGCGTGTGGTTATGCTGACGGGCGATAACGAGCGCACGGCAAACGCGATAGGCCGCCTTGCGGGAGTTGACGAGGTCATAGCGGGAGTTCTGCCCGAGGGCAAGGAGGCTGTTATACGCGAGCTTGCCAAGACGGGCAGGGTCGCAATGGTTGGCGACGGCATAAACGACGCTCCGGCTTTAACGCGGGCGGACACGGGCATAGCGATAGGCGCCGGCGCGGACGTTGCCTTGGACGCGGCGGACGTGGTGCTGATGAACTCAAAGCTTTCGGACGTTGCTGCGGCGATTCGTTTGAGCCGCGCGACGCTGCGGAACATTTACGAGAACCTCTTCTGGGCGTTTATTTACAATATTATAGGCATACCTCTCGCCGCGGGCGCTTTCATCAAGCTTTTCGGCTGGGAGCTCGACCCCATGTTCGGCGCGGCGGCGATGAGCCTTTCAAGCTTCTGCGTAGTTACAAACGCGCTGCGGCTCAACCTCTTTAAGCTGCACGACGGCAGGCACGACAGACCGAGACGCGGCATTAAAAAGAGCGCGCCGGCGGCGAGTATCGCGCCCGAAGCGGAAGTGAAAGTCTCCCCTGCCGCCTATGCGCCCAACGAGATCACCATAAACATCGAGGGCATGATGT
>CALEPU010000187.1 GCA_937913075.1 uncultured Clostridia bacterium | reverse complement strand
AAGCAAGCTTCATTACGGCGCAGACGAGCTGCCGCGCCTCGAAATCGGGCGCATCGGAACGCCCCGCCAACCGAGAGGCAAGGGAACGAATAGCTTCAAATGCTTTCAAGATGACCTCCGGCGGGAGAAGAATATTCGGGGGTGAATGCTGCGTGTAAGCCGGTTTGACAATGGGGACGGTTACTGTTGTCAGCCAAGGAACAAAGACCGGTGAATTTACAAAGCACCTGACAACGGAACCGTCACCCTGTCAACGAGACGAAGCTGTTTTGCCAACGGCAAGTGCCGACTACGCAGCCATATCGCTGCCGCTCCACAGTCAAACGGAATCAATCGTTATCCGTGCAAGGCGAATTTTCTTCCTCCTCGGGCTTTTCGCCGATATCGGCGGCGTCATCCTCCGGCTCGCAGGACTTTTCATCTTCTTCCTTCTTCTCCAAAGGGTTCGGCTCCTGCATGGCGAGGTAGAAGGAGGCGATAGCCACCTCGAGCATATCCTCGGTGGGCTCCTTGGTGGTTATGTATTGCAGCGCCATGCCGGGCGCGCGCACTATCCTCGTGAACCAGTTGTCCTTCTTGGCGGCGCCGCGCAGCACCTCATAGCTTATGCCGGCGATCAGCGGCAGGCAGAGTATCCTGACGCCGAAGCGGAAGAGGAAGGACAAAAGCTTGTTTTCAATCCGGAAATGGAAGCCGTAGATTATCACGGCGTCGACTATCGTGAGCACGAGTATGGAGATCGCCATAACGAGGAACAGATAGTTGGTGCCGCAGCGCGGATGAAGCCTTTTGTATTTCATCGCGTTGGCGGGCGTCAGCTCCTCGCAGTCCGCCTCGTAGCAGGCTATGGTCTTGTGCTCCGCGCCGTGATACATAAATACCCTGCGGATATCCTTAACGGCGGACACCGCAAACAGATACCCGACGTATATGGCCACTCGTATAAGTCCCTCGACGAGCGACTTCCAAAGGCTCGCCTCGCTGCCGAAAATAAGACCCGATATGAGCTGAGGCAGGAATATGAAAAGCCCAACCGCAAGCACAACGCCGAGCAGCACGCCGACCGTCATTACAACGTCCATTATATCGACCTTGAAGGTCTTTGAAAGCCACTTTTCAAATTTCGAGGGCTCCTCGTCAGCGAAGCTCTCACCGTACATTTCTGCCGACTCGGTAGTGGTTTTCATGCCTGTGGAAAGCGACTCGATAAAAGCCACCACGCCGCGCACCACCGGCAGCCCCCAGAAGGTGCCCTTCTGGGCCTTGGACTTAAACCTTTTATAGCTCTTTACTATCTTGCCGTCCTCGCGGCGCACCGCCATTGCGATGCCCTCGTCGGACTTCATCATTACTCCCTCCATGACGGCCTGACCGCCTACGGAACATCTGCGCATAGTATTTCCTCTCCGCCCATAAACACGGGCTCATAAATTACCATTATAATTATAGCATGAATATGGGAAAAATGGAAGTCCCAATTACGCAAAACAAAACGCCTCGGCTTTGGTATCGCCGCGGCGCAAAAACACTTGCTTTATATGATCACAGCACGAACGGAGGCTCGATCTCGAAACGCCTTCCGTTGAGGTAAGAAAGCACGCATTCGTCGTCAAACGCAAGCTCCACACGCACGGCGCATAGGCATAACGCGCCTCGTTTCGATACCCTGCGCAGCCTTTCGTCACGGTTGAAGCTCCTGTCGCCGTACTTGTCGTCGCCTGCGATGGGGCAGCCGATATGAGCAAAGCTTGCCCTTAGCTGGTGGGTCCTGCCGGTTACGAGCGTCGCCTCGGCAAGCGAGAGCCCCATGGCGCTTTTTATAACACGGTAATCGGTCACCATTTCGACAGAGCCCGCAGACGGCGTATCGAACACACGCACCATAGCCCCTGCGCTGTCCTTAACGGCGTAGAGCCTTAGCCTGCCCTCCGCCCTTTGAGGACGGCCTTTTATAATGAGACGATAGCTTTTTTTGATGCTTCGGGCGCGAATTGCATTGTCAAGACAGCTCTTTGCCATGGCGTTCCTTGCGAAAATGACGAGCCCGCTCGTCGGAGAGTCCAGCCTGTGTACGGGGTAGACCTCGCCGAAGGCGCGTCTCAAAAGCGCCTCGCAGGTGTTGCCGCCGCCGTCAGCCTCGGCAACGGTCAGACCTGAGGGCTTGTTGACTATGATGACGTTGCCGTCGCAGTAAACCACGGGCAGCCCCGCTTCAAGCCCTTTGAGCTCTTCGGAAAAGCTTCCCCATATTCCGAGCGAAGACGGCGGCAGGGCGGTGAAGGTCATACGCTCATGCCTTACGGGGTGCTCGATAGTAAGAGAATATGCCCAAAGCGCTATCTGCTGCCCTGCACGCGCCGAAGCGTTGTACCTTTGGTCGCCCCATATCGGCAGTCCCTCGGAGGCAAGCTGTACCCTTATCTGATGATGCCTGCCCGTGTGCAGCTCGATATCCAAAAGAGAGAGCCCGTTTTTGTAAGCGGCGCGGGTATAGTCGAGGCTTGC
>CALEPU010000186.1 GCA_937913075.1 uncultured Clostridia bacterium | reverse complement strand
CCGACACGCAGATTTTCAGTCTGCTGCTCTACCGACTGAGCTACCAAGGCGTGAAGTGCGACCCGGAAGGGGCTCGAACCCTCGACCTCCAACGTGACAGGCTGGCGCTCTAACCAACTGAGCTACCGGGCCAGATTGATCTGGTGGGAACAACAGGGCTCGAACCTGTGACCCCTTGCTTGTAAGGCAAGTGCTCTCCCAGCTGAGCTATGCTCCCGAACCGCCTATTTCGACGGCTTGAACATTATACGCGAATGAAAACGCCTTGTCAATACCCTGCTTCCGAAAAATACGAAAGTTTTTTAATATATTCGGCTGAGGGCGCTGAACCGAGCTTCGGCGCATCAATAACCGTCGACCGTTCTTTTGAGGAGCTTGTCTATCGGCTTTTCAATAAGCAAATGCGAAACGGCGCCGAAAGCATAAGCGATGGCAGTGAATATCAGCATAGCAGGGAAGCTTTGCACAGAAAAGGGCAGCTCTGTCTTCAACGATATCAGCTTTAAAAGCAGGAGCAATGATGCATGCCACATGAAGACGTTGAACGATATTGCGCCGAGTGTGCCGATAAATCTCGCCTTTAATAAACGTGAAGCGAGGGGCGATGCAAAAAGTATTATCAGCGCAGGATAGAAAATGAAGGTAACTATGAACTCTATGCCGTTGTTTACGAAGGAAGGAACAAATACTATCGTCGCGGGTATGCCGATACAGACGGCTGCCGCAGCGGCATACAGCCCCAAAGGCAAACGCCTGCCGTTTATCATTCCGCCAAGCAGCACACCGGCAAAAAAAGCATAATAACCGCGGCAGGTGTAGCCGTTTAGGAAGGGCAGATCAAACCCGTAATTTCTGCCCGCAATGCCCAAAAGCACCATTGCGGCGAACAGATACTTGGGGCTGACGCCGTGCTTTTTTGCGGCTCGGCAGAGGATATAGAGCACAGCGTAGCAGATGATCAGCACGCAAACGTACCAAGCAGGGTTGTTCACGCCCGGATCCGGCGAATTGAAAGCTCCGCCGGCGGAAATACCAAGCGATGCCGTCAACGTTGCAAGAAGTGAAAACATATTCCCTTCGGGCGAGCCGTGTACGGCGGTATTGTAAATTACAGCGAGCACTTCATAAGCGGCGGCGGTTACGGCGAGCATCGGCGCGAGGCGCAGCCAACGCCTTTTGAAAAAGCTTTCAAAGCTGAGACCCGAAAGGATGCGCTCAACATATGAAAGCATAAACAGCCCGGACAGCAGGAAGAAAAGCTCCACAAGATAACCGTAGTAAAACCTGCCGTCATAAAAGTTAACGAAGCGGAACCTGCCCCCTATGACCTGCTGGTAGTGATGGAAAACCATCAGGACCGTCGCACATATCTTCAATACATCAAGCGAGTATCTCCTTTTTGTGTCGCTCATTCGGCCTCCGACTGCTGTGAGCAGTTTTTTTCTATTATGAGAGCGAGGGCTTCCAGCCCCTGCCTGTCGTCATCGGCGAACCTTGCAAGCTCGGGGCTGTCTATGTCGAGAACGCCGAAGACGCGCCCATCCTTATGCAGCGGGATTACTATTTCGGAGTTGGAGGCACAGTCGCATGAGATATGACCGTGGAACTCACGAACGTTCGGCACAACGAGCGTTTTGTCCTCCGAGGCGGCGGCGCCGCAAACGCCGTGCCCCATGGGGATCTCGATGCAGGCAGGTCTTCCGCAGAAGGGTCCTAAAACGAGCTTTTCTCCCTCGACGAAATAGAAACCCGCCCAGTTGAGCTTATCAAGCCCGAAGTATATGAGCGCGGCGGCGTTGGCATAGTTTGCCACGGTATGCGGCACGCCGGATATAAGCCCCTCGAGCCGGAGGGCAAGGTCATTGTAGTCGGTCATTATCTGCTCCCGAGAAAAGTATGACAAAAGAACCGTCCCCTTGTCAGGTTTTTATTTCTTGTTGCCGAAGCTCTTTTGTTCCTTCAAAACTACGTCATGCGCGCCGCCCTCGGTGATGCTGACAGAGGAAACGAGTGTGAGCCTTGCGGTCTTTTTAAGCTGTTCGATCGTAAGCGCGCCGCAGTTGCACATTGTAGAGCTAACCTTTGCGAGCGTAACGGTCACGTTATCGTGCAGCGAGCCCGCGTAGGGGACGTAGGAGTCGACGCCTTCCTCAAAGCTGAGCTTGGCGCCTGCGCCGCCCATATCGTATCTTTGCCAGTTTCTCGCCCTTGCCGAGCCCTCGCCCCAATACTCCTTCATATAGGAGCCGTTGACCATCACCTTGTTGGTGGGGCTCTCGTCAAACCTTGCAAAATAGCGACCCAGCATGCAGAAATCGGCGCCCATAGCAAGCGCGAGGGTGATATGATAATCCATCACGATACCGCCGTCGGCGCAGATGGGGACGTAAACGCCGGTCTTCTCAAAGTATTCGTCACGAGCCTTTGCGACCTCCATCACGGCAGTAGCCTGACCTCTGCCTATGCCCTTGGTCTCCCTTGTTATGCAAATAGAGCCGCCGCCTATGCCGACCTTGACGAAATCCGCTCCGGCCTCGGCAAGGAAGAGGAAGCCCTCGCGGTCGACCACGTTGCCCGCGCCGCACTTTACCTTATCGCCGTAGTTGTCGCGTATCCATTTAAGCGTGTTCGCCTGCCATGCGGTATAGCCCTCGGAGGAGTCGATGCAGAGGACGTCCGCACCGGCTTCAACGAGCGCCGGCACTCTTTCGGCATAATCGCGGCTGTTGATGCCCGCGCCGACAACGTAGCGCTTGTGGCTGTCCAGCAGCTCCAAGGGGTTTTCCTTGTGGAAATCATAATCCTTGCGGAATACGAACGCTACCATGTTGCCTTCCCTGTCAATTATCGGCAGAGCGTTGAGCTTGTGATCCCAAATTATGTCGTTCGCCTCTTTGAGGCTCGTGCCCTCGGGAGCGGTTATCAGCCTCTCGATGGGCGTCATAAAATTCCTCACCTTCTCGTCGGGTGAGATGCGGCTTATCCTGTAATCACGGCTGGTTATTACTCCCAAGAGCTTCCCCGTGGGGCTGCCGTCCGCAGTGACCGCGACGGTTGAATGCCCCGTGCGCTCCTTCAATTCAACAAGATCGGCAACGGTGCTTTCGGGCGTAACGCAGCTGTCGCTCACGACGAAGCCCGCCTTGTACTTTTTGACCTTCTTTACCATCTCCGCCTGAGAAGCGATGCTCTGCGAGCCGAATATGAATGAAACTCCGCCCTCCTTGGCGAGCGCCACCGCAAGCGTATCGTTGCTGACGGACTGCATTATAGCGGAGACGAGCGGAATGTTCAAAGAGAGCTCCGGCTCCTCCCCCATGCGGAATTTAACGAGCGGGGTTTTAAGGCTCGTGTTCTGGGGCGTACATTCCTCCGAGGTGTAGTTGGGTATCAAAAGATATTCGCCAAAGGTATGCGAAGGCTCGTCGTAGATGAAGGGCATGGCAGGCTCCTTTCTTATCTGTAAATATAATGGTACTACCTATTGTATCATGGCGAATCGGGATTTGCAAGAGGCAGATAACGCGCGTTCTTCGCCAGTCGGTGTACAGTGAATTCCCAAAGTAAATTCCACAGTGGAAGTAAGCATTGGAGTTTACCTTGG
>CALEPU010000185.1 GCA_937913075.1 uncultured Clostridia bacterium | reverse complement strand
GGTTCTTTTGTCAGGTTTTTGAAAACAAGCCGGCTCCGAACCCCCAAGTCTATCGTCTATCTTGCTCTCGACCCGTTAAAATTACGCATTAAGCATTCCTCATGCGTTCTCTCGCTCGGCGGTAAAGGTAAACCTTATCATGCTGCCGTCGTAGTCTATCCATATCCGCTCGCCCATGAGGCGCAGCACCTCCTCGGTGATGGCAAGCCCAAGCCCCGTTCCCTCGCCCGTGTGGGCGGTATCCGCCTTATAGAACCTCTCGAAAAGATGCTCTATATCCTGAGGATCTACGTTCGCCGGATTTTCGACAAATATGTTCCACTTACTGTCAACGGGCTCTATGCCTATCCTTACCGCGCCGCCGTGCAGACCGTGCTTAACGGCGTTATCTACGAGCGATATCATCACCTGCTCTATCCTGTCGGCATTGGTGTTGGCGTAGTATTTGCCCTCGGGCATGGCAAGCTCTACCGTCATGCCGTTCTCCGCGGCGGGCTCGATCATCCTGTCGGCAACGTCCGCGGCAAGCTCATAAAGCTCGACACGGCGAAGCTGCAGCGCTACGCCGCCGCTTTGCAGACGGGAGAGCTCCAAAAGGTCGTTTATCAAAGTCGAAAGGCGTATGCTCTCCTTTAATATGTAGCCGTAATAGCGCTGCCTGTCGTTATCGTTTTTAACAAGACCGTCGTTGAGCATATCGGCAATGCCGCGTATGGAGGCAAGCGGCGTCCTCAGCTCATGGCTTACGTTTGCGACGTAATCCTTACGGGTCTGCTCAAGACGCTCCGCCTCGGTGATATCCATCAGCAGGGAGACCGTGCCGGCTATGGCGCCGTTCTCCTCATGTATCGCCGAGGTGCTGAGCCTTATTGTGCGCTCGCCGCTGACGAAGTTTTCCGCGACGGGCTCCCCGCCCGAAAGCACAGCACCGACCGCGGGGGCAACGTGCGCGTAGGTTTGAAGCTCCTTAACGTCGGCGGCGCTGTCCCTGCCGCCGAGCAGCAGCACGGCGGAATTGTTGTGCAGAACTATCTCGCCCGAGCTGTCGGTGCCGATTATGCCCTCGCTCATGCCGTCGAGTATTGCTCTGAGGCGGTTCCTCTCGACGACGAGATCGCCTATGTTGGCTTGCAGATTATCGGCAAGGGTATTGAAGGACTCGCCCAGCTCCTGCACCTCGTAGGAGCCCGTTACCTCTACCCTGCGGGAATAATCGCCCTCGGCAAGCGCGAGAGAGGCAGTTGTGAGCTTTTTAATGGGGCTGATGAACCATCTTGTAACGATGTATATGGGCAGTATAGTGAGAAGCGAGACCGCCACCGCGGATATTACGAGCGCGTAGACCACGCTCTTCGAGGACTCTGCGAGGTCGTTCACGGGCTTTATCAGATATGCGGCGCCTATGCTCTCGCCGTCGCTTAAAATGGGCAGAGCGACTACCACGCCGAGCCTTGAAGAATACTTGCTGAACTCGTTGTTGCTGCTGGCAAGCAGCACCTGGTCGTAGACCTCTTTGCAATAATCGACGTATTCCTTATGTATAGCCGCAAACTCGGCGTCCTCTATCCCCGACCATGGGCGCTCCTGCTGACCGCCCATGCCGTCGGGCAGACCTCCCATGCCGTCGGGCAAACCTCCCATGCCGTCGGGCTGACCGCCCATGCCGTCGGGCAGACCTCCCATGCCGTCGGGGAGCTGCGGCTCGTAGCCGGGATCGAGCTCGGAGGGACCGTTTTCGCGCTGCTTGGGATCGTGATAAACTATCTCGTTGCCCTCGCCGTCCAGTATGACGAGAGTCGCGTCACTCACTCTGGTTAAAATGAAGAGGGCGTCGACGTCGGACTCCCTCTGTAAAAAAACGCTTGCGGCGTCGGTAATGCCGCGAAGCTGCGGCATCATCTCCTTGGCTTTAAGACGCGCGTAGACCGAGGTGCCGATAAGCGAAAAAACGATTATCGTCAGTGAGATGCAGATTATCAACGCCGATATGTAGATTATCAGCATTGAAGGCAAAAGGCCTACGCCCCTTGATTTAACGGCTTTATCCGTTTGTGTGCGATGCTTCGTCATCGTTATAGACCTCAAACCTGTAGCCTACGCCGTACACGGTCTTGATAGCCCAATTCATCTCCTCCTGAGGGAGCTTCTGCCTGATGCGCTTTATCTGCGTATCGACGGCCCTTGTATCGCCGAAGTAATCATAGCCCCAGACGAGCGAGAGTATCTTCTCTCTTGAAAAGACCTTGCCGGGATGGGACGCGAGAAGCTGGAATATCTCAACCTCCTTGGGAGTAAGCGGCAGACGCTCGCCGTTTAAGCGGACGTCGTAGTTGTTGATGTTGATCTCAAGCCCGCCGTACCTTATAAGCTGCGCGGGCTCCTCCTCCTGCTGGTTGAACCTGCGGAGCACGGCCTTTACCCTCGCCACGACCTCGCGGGAGCTGAAGGGCTTGACTATATAATCGTCCGCGCCGAGCTCAAGACCCAAAACACGGTCTATCTCCTCCGATTTGGCCGTGAGCATTATAATAGGAGTGCTTGCGACCTGCCTTATCTCGCGGCAGACGTTCATGCCGTTCTTCTTAGGCATCATAATATCGAGGATCAAAAGGTCGGGATTTCGGCTGTTGAAAAGCGATATGGCCTGCTCGCCGTCGTAAGCCGATATGCACTCGAACCCCTCGTTTTCAAGGTAGGCGCCGAGCGTCTCGTGTATGATATGCTGATCGTCGCAAATGAGTATAAGTTGCTTTGCTGCCATGGGCCGATCCTCCGTCATCGTTTTTACGTCAGTATTATACCTTTTTTAATGAACACTTTCAACACAAACAACAAGTTGTCAATATATTTCAACAAACTGACACAATTCATCCGTAAACCGTGCGGATTGTGGCAGGCGACATTTTCGCTGAGATTAATGTCAAATTTTTTTCACAGAAAGGGCATTGATATTTTAAACGATTTGATTATAATGCAAATATAAGAAAAATACGGAGCGGGCGATCAACCGAATTTGCCCGTTATCTTAAAGAAAGGAAGTAAAGTATTATGAGTCAGGAAAAGGTCAGGATGCCTGCCGGCGCGCTTATCGCCAGCATATTGATAGTATTGTTCCTGCTTGCCGCGACCGCGGGCATTGTATCGCTCGCAGTAGGCGCAAGGAACGCGCAGAGGGAGGCAAACGCCGGCGAAACGCAGGCAACGGAGCAGCCCACGGCGGCTCCCTCCGCATCAGAGGCTCCCCTGCTTACGGCGCAGCCGCATGAAGGCACGGACAACCCCTCGCAGGAGCTCGATATTTCCGGCAGCGGCAGCGTTCCCACGGGCAGCAGCCAGGTCGAGATAATCGCCGACTGCATGGACGCGGTGGTCAGCATCGACATCAAAATGTCCAGCGGCTATTCCGACGTTTACGCGGGCAGCGGCTCCGGCGTTTTAATTACCGAGGACGGTTATATCGTTACCTGCAACCACGTTATAGAGGGCGCGAGCGCAATCCTTGTCTACCTCAACGACGGCACGGAGTATGACGCGGCGCTTATCGGCGCGGACAGCGTGACGGATATCGCGGTAATTAAGATCGAGGGCACGGGCTTCGCTCATGCCAAGCTCGGCAACTCCTCGGAGGTCAGGGTGGGCAGCCGCGTTTATGCCATAGGCAACGCTTTGGGCGAGCTCTCCAACACCGTGACCGACGGCATCATCAGCGGTCTTGACCGTGAGATCGAGATCGAGAACCAGAGCATGACCGTGCTCCAGACCAGCGCGGCTATCAACAGCGGCAACTCCGGCGGCGCGCTCTTCCTCGACAACGGCGACCTTATCGGCATAGTCAACGCAAAGTCGAGCGGCACGACCTCGAGCGGCGCAACCATCGAGGGTCTTGCGTTTGCGGTCCCCATCGACACGGCAAAGCCCATTATTGCCGACCTCATGGACTACGGCTTCGTTACCGGCAGACCTTATCTCGGCGTTGCCACCGCCGACAGCACTTACAGCTCCGGCTGGTTCAGCTACGTTACCTTCCCCGTCGTTAAATCGGTCGTTGAGGGCAGCCCCGCCGAGATCGCCGGCATAAGGGTAAACGATATCATCACCAAAATAGACGGCAAGGATATCGACGGCTCCACCGCCCTGCGCGCTATGATAAACACCTATGCGATAGGCGATACCATAACCGTTACCGTTATGCGCGGCAACGAGACCTATGATATCACGGTCACGCTCTTGGAGAGAACGAGCAAGTAAAAGAGCGGTAAAAACCGAATGAGTATCAATGGAGCTGTTGCATTAAGCATGTATTTGAGACAAAGCTCATAGAAACAAGCATGGC
>CALEPU010000184.1 GCA_937913075.1 uncultured Clostridia bacterium | reverse complement strand
CGCTTTTTTCGACCCTGTCTCACTCGCTTTGGTAGTACCTTTGCCGACTTATTGCTTCGGGCAGCATGGTTCAACGTTCGCTTGATCGGGGCATCTATTTCGTATCATACCAGCTATGTCCCTGCGCGACGTCTGCGATGAGCGGCACGGTGAGCTGTGCCTTTTTGCCTATCGCCGTCGTCCTTTCGTCCTCGTCTTTTGCGGGGACGCCCATCATGCAGTCGTGCAGCAGCCTCTTTACCGGCTCGATCTCCTGCTTTGGGCAGTCGATAATGAGCTCATCGTGTATTTGGAGCACGAGCTTTGCCTTAAAGCCGCCTGCTTCAAGCTCATCGTGCACGCGAAGCATTGCAAGCTTGATGATATCCGCCGCGCTGCCCTGCACGGGCATATTCATCGCAACGCGCTCGCCAAAGGCTCTCGTGTTGTGATTGCCCGATTTCAGCTCCGGCAGATCGCGTCTTCGGCCCGTGACCGTGACTGCATAGCCTTGCCGCCTGCCAAGCTCCACCGCCCGCTTCATGTAATCGCGCACGCCTGTGAAGCGGTCGAGATATCTCTTGATGTACTCGCCCGCCTTCGCCCTTGAAATGCCGAGCTGATTGGCGAGCCCGAACTCGCTTATTCCGTACACTATGCCGAAGTTTACCGCCTTTGCCGCGGAACGCATCTGCTTCGTTACCTCGGAAGGAGGAACGCCGAACACCTCAGCCGCGGTCTGCGCGTGTATGTCCCCGCCGGAGAGGAACGCGTTTTTCAGCGCTTCGTCATCGGAAAGATGCGCAAGCACGCGGAGCTCTATCTGGGAATAATCCGCCCCGACGAGCTCGCATCCGGGGCTCGCAATGAACGCGCGGCGTATCTCGCGCCCCTGATCGGTGCGGACGGGGATGTTTTGCAGGTTCGGCTCGGCGGAGGATATCCTGCCCGTAGCGGTGACGTTTTGGTTGAGAGTGGTGTGTATCCTTCCGTCGGGCGTTATCTTTTGAAGCATAGCGTCGATGAAGGTGGATTTGAGCTTTGTGAGGAAGCGGTACTCTATCACGCAGTCGACGATCGGGTTCATGCCGGAAAGCGCTTCGAGGACGTCGCTGTCGGTCGAGTAGCCGGTTTTGGTCTTCTTCTGCGGAGGCAGCCCGAGTTCATCAAAAAGCACCGTGCCGAGCTGCTTTGGGGAGAGTATGTTGAATGAATGTCCCGCAAGCTCGTGCGCCCTTGCTTCAAGCTCCGCTATCCTGCCGCGCATGCCCTCGCCCTGCTCACGGAGCGCCTGCGCGTCGACGGCAAAGCCGGTCTGTTCCATATCGAAGAGCACGGTAACGAGCGGCAGCTCCACCCCGTAATAGAGTTCGGAAAGCGCCTTTTCTTCAAGCTGAATATCGAGCAGTCTGTAAAGCTGCATAACTGCCGCCGCCCTTGCTGCCGAGCCTTGGGCAGCGCCGTTTTTTTGCAGCCGGACGCCCATAGCCTCCGCAAGCGGCTCCAAGGCTTTTGCGGGATTGAGCGCGTTTATGAGATAATCCGCGACGGTTATATCGAATTTTAAGCCGGAAAAGCGCACTCCGCCGCGGGCAAGCTCCGTCATAAAGCTCTTTGCGTCGAACACTATCTTGCCGACGGATGCGTCGGAAAGCACCCGGGCAAGCGCCGAATATACGTCCTGCGGCATGAGCCCCGGGTTTAAAAGATCGCCGCCGACGGTTACAGTCCAACACCTGCCGTCCTTTGAAGCGACGCCGAGACCCTCGCCCGCGTCTATTGCAATGAGCTCGCAGGCTTTGAGCTCCTCCGCCATTTTATAAAGCGCCTCAACGTCCGTCACCTCGAAGTACTCGTTTGCGGTAAAGGTCTCGGCGACCTGTGCCTGCTGACCGGAGGTCGAAAAAGCTCCCGAAGTATCCCGCTCTGCGCCTAAGGCGCCGGCGTTCGCGCTATTCGGGGCGGCTTCGGCTTTTGCGGAGCTTCCTTCGCCGTGCGCAGCGCCGTCGGAAAGCGATTTGAGCCTTGCTATATTGCTGCGAAGCCCGTATTTTGCAAGCAGCGGTATGCCGCCCGCAAGCGTCTCCTGCGAAAAGGCGCAGTCATCGAGCGTTATGTCTATCGGCGCCTCGCGGCATATGGTGCCGATCTTGTAGCTCATCCTTGCCGAGTCCGCGCCCTCAATAAGCTTCTTTTGCAAAGCGCCCTTCTCGTTTTCGGCATTTTTCAGCACGCCGTCAAGGTCGCCGTATTTTGCGAGCAGGGTCTTTGCCGTCTTTTCACCCACGCCCTTTATGCCCGGGATGTTATCCGAGGCGTCTCCCATGAGCGCTTTGAGATCGACCATGCGGGCGGGCGTCAGCCCATGCTCCTCCATGAGCCTCGCCTCGTCATACTCTACCGTGTCGGAAATGCCTTTCTTGGTGAGCATGACGTGCGTGCGCTCCGATATGAGCTGCAGCGCGTCGCGGTCGCCCGTGACGATGAGGGTATCGACGCCCTTCTCCTCCGCCTTTTTGGAGACGGTGCCCAATATGTCGTCCGCCTCGTACCTGTAACACTCGCAGACCTTAATACCCATAGCGCGCAGCAGCTCTTTAAGCGCGGGAAACTGCGGACGCAGATCCTCCGGAGTTTCCCTCCTGCCCGCCTTGTATTCGGCATATGTATCGTGGCGGAACGTGCCGCCCGAGATATCGAAGGCGACGAGCATGAGGTCGGGCTTCATCTCTATAAGCTTCATCAGCATTGCAGTGAAGCCGTGCAGAGCGTTTGTGGGCGTGCCGTCCCTGCCCGTCATCGCCGTCTGAATGGCGTAGTACGCGCGGAACATGAGCGAGTTGCCGTCTATTGCAATAAGTTTTTTCATTGTATTTTACCCTTCCTATGCTTAAAGTCTCTGCCGTCAGCCTTCAATTATACCGTCCCGAAAAGCGATATGAGCCCGTAGAGCGCTATCGCCGTTACGACGGAGAGCAGAGTGCCGGTGATGTAATACTCCGCAAACTCCCTGTCCTCAAGCTGCCTGAACCTTGCTATCGACTTTGCAGTGAAAACTATGGCTATCGCCGAATACTGCCGCAGTGCGAGCAGCGCGGTAATGAGCAGTCTTTCGAGCGAGCCTATGAGCTGACCCGTGCGCTTGGGCAGGCTGTGCTGCTGCAAAGCATTCTCCTGCTCCTGCGCGGTATTCTTGGGCTTTTCCGTCGCAAGCAGCTTTTTGATGAACACGTTTGCGGGCTTCATTACGCCCAGAGCGATAGCGGCATAGCTTATGAATACGTACATATCGCCCTTGAAACGTCCGCCCAAAAGAGCGCCCGCCTCCGCCATGAACGGCGGCACTTCAACGGAAAGCCGCTTCGTGACGTATGCCGAGGAGCAGAGCATTATTGCGATATGCAGCGCCTGGTCCACGCAGAAGGCGAGCTTGTCCGCCCTTACAGTCAGGCTGCCGCGCCTTGCTCCCGCGTTCAGTATGAGCTGCTTTACAACGTCTATCGCGCAGTGCGTCACGGCGCAGACCGAGACCGCCCGAATATAGCCTCCGCCCAATATAAGCAGCGAAGCCGCAAGCACCGCCGCATACACCGCGGCGTGAACGAGCACCCAGCCTATCCCGCGGGACTTGCGCTCCGCAAGGCATTGGGGCTGAAAATAATAATCGCCTAAGAAATGGGCGAGCATGAGCACCGAAAAAGCCTTCATAATTATATTACGCTCCCTTTCGCATATTCGGCAAGTCTTTCCTTAATATAAAGCATTGCGGCGCAATACTCGTTAAAGCCGGCGGCGCTGAGCTGATCGTTTACGGTCGGCTGGCTTACGTTCAAAAGCGCGGCGAGCCCCGTCTGAGTAAGCCTTTCGCCCCTGAGCCTTGACATGAGCATTAGATGCACCGCGAGCGCCTGCTTGTCGGTCCACTCCTCCGCGAGCTTATCGCAAAGCGCGGCTACGATGTTGAGCTCCCTCTGCACCCTTTCATCGGGAAGGGCAAAGCGAAGCCGCGCCCCATGCCGCGCCTTCATGCTCTCTATCATGCGGCGGGCGTTGTGGAAGGCAGGTCCGTCCGCGCCGATCGCGGCTGCCGGGTTTATCTGCGTGTGGATATCGCCAAAGCCGACGGCGAGCCTGACAGGGTACCTGCGCATGCCGTAAAGCAGCAGCAGCGCAGCGGAGACCGCGTCGGAGTCCCCGTGCAGCAGCCCCTGAAATTCATCCCCGAGGGTTATTGTAAAGTTTGCGGCTACGCTGCCCTCCCAACATAAATTCAAGTTGGAAAGCACGTCCGCAAGCGTCTCCTGCGCGGCTGCCCTTTGCCCCCTGCGCAGCTTTTTGGACGCCACCATATCGCCTATTACAGCGAAGTACATACGCACGGCTCCTTTTTAATATGATACATAAATTATATCATAAGCCGAGCGTCCGCGCAATATATCGGCAAAAGTATCTATAAATTTATTTATAGCCTGATTTGCTTATAAAGATCGACGCCGATATTTTTTATTGCAAGCCTCGGCGCGATGTTGTATCATATAATATTGTAAAAGCATGAAAGGGGTCGGGGCGCAAGCCCCGGGGAATTATGAATGTGACAGACGAAAAGAACGCTCCCGCAGGCGCTGAGCAGGCGCTCGTTTCGCGCGACAAAGTCATAGTCCGCACCAGCGTTATCGGTATCATCGCAAACGTACTGCTTGCGGCCTTCAAGGCTGCCGCGGGACTTATAGCAAACTCGATCGCCGTCGTGCTGGATGCGGTAAACAATCTTTCCGACGCGCTTTCTTCGGTGATAACGATAATCGGCACCAAGCTCGCAAACCGCCGTCCCGACAAAAAGCATCCATTGGGGCACGGGCGTATAGAGTACCTCAGCGCCATGATAGTCGCGGCGTTGGTGCTGTATGCCGGCATAACCTCGCTCGTTGAGTCTGTAAAGAAGATAATCCGCCCCGAGGCTGCCGATTATTCGGCTGTGACGCTTATAGTCGTCGGCGCGGCGATAATAGTCAAGCTGCTGCTCGGGCGCTTTGTAAAATCGCAGGGCAAAAAGGTCAATTCCGGCGCGCTCGTTGCCTCCGGCACGGACGCGGTATCCGACGCGATACTCTCCGCATCGGTGCTCGCCTCGGCAATAATCTTTATGACGACGGGGCTTTCGCTCGAAGCCTACGTCGGCGTAATAATCGCCGTGTTCATTATAAAATCCGGCGTCGAGCTCATGCTCGAGGCGCTCGGCGATATACTTGGGCATCGTGAGAGCCCCGAGGTGACCAAGGCGATAAAGCAGCTTATAAACTCCGAGCCGGAGGTGCGCGGCGCATACGATCTTATTCTTTACAACTACGGTCCTTCAAGGAGCTATGGCTCTGTGCATATCGAGCTGCCCGATACCATGTCCGTGGACGAGGTGGACGTGCTGACCCGCAGGATACAGGCGAAGGTGTTTACCGAGACCGGCGTTATCCTGACCGGCGTCGGCGTTTACTCCTTCAACACCAAGAACAGTGAAGCGGCGGCCATAAGAAACGCCGTGCAGCAGAAGGTATTTTCACACGATTGGGCTTTGCAGCTCCACGGCTTTTATGCCGACACTGCGGCTAAGACCATGCGCTTTGACGTTGTGACGAGCTTTGACGTTGAGCCCAGGGAATGCGTACAAACGCTCTGCGAAGAAATAAAGCGGCTCTACCCCGACTACTCCGTGCTGGTAACCCCCGACGTGGACGTTACCGATCTGTGAAAAGGGAATATCGAGGCGACGCCTCCCCGCGAAAATATATTAAATTTAGCGCTTGACCTTACACTTAACTATAATGTAAGTTAGTGTAATACCGTTAAAAAACAAGCATGGCTCGTTCAAAATCACGCCATGCTTTTATCTATGAGCTTTGTCTCAAATGATCGTTGAATGCAGCAGCCCTTTTTGTCAGTCCGCTCCCCTTATCCCGACCTCGCCGAAATGCGGGCGGACGATATCCGAGAAGGCACGAAGCTCCTCCGCGGTAAATTCCGAAAGGGGGGATATGGGCAGGGGCATGCGCCCGCTGTCATCGGTCCTCGCGGTCTTATAGATGAGGGTATCGCCGTCGCGGAAGGCTTGGATAAAATAGCGCTCCGCGCCATCAAGCCACTCGCCTATGGAGGCAAAGTCGGAGGCTTCGATGAGCCCCTTGGCGGCGGTCGTGCGGAACTCATAGGGCACGCCGCTTTGCATTATCATATCCGCGGAGCTAATTATGCAGGCGGTATCGAAATCCCTGAGACCGACGGCCTTTTTGTAGTTTTTGAGTGAGGACTTGATATCCATTGCGATATAGTCCAAAAGCCCTTTTTCAATGAGCGCTTTAAGCTTATCGGGGAAGGTGCCGTTGGTATCGAGCTTAACGAGGAAGCCCGTCTCCTTTATCCTCATAATAAAACGCTCTATATCCCGCTGCATTAACGGCTCGCCGCCGGTGACGCAGACGCCGTCCAAAATGCCTTGCCGCTTATTGAGAAAGCGGAAAAACTCCTCCTCCGAAACAAAAGGCTCGTCCTGCGGAGCCAATACGAGCCCGGCGTTATGGCAGAAGGGACACCTGAGGTCGCAGCCGCCGAAGAACACCGTGCAGGCGACCCTGCCGGGGAAATCGAGGAGAGTGGTTTTTTGAAGCCCGTTAATTATCATTTTCTTCCTCCTCGATGACGGGCATTGGCGGCAGCTCGTCTATGGAGTGGAGCCCGAACCTTCTTAAAAAGGCGTCGGTAGTGCCGAAGAGCATTGGGCGTCCCACTACGTCCTTACGCCCGAGCTCCTTTATAAAGCCCTGCTTTAAGAGCTGACTGACGGCATACTCGCACCTGACGCCGCGGACCGCCTCGATATCAGCCCTCGTAACGGGCTGACGGTAGGCTATTACGGAAAGCGTCTCCATCATGGAGTCGGAAAGGTTCTTCTCCTGAGGAGGGGCGAGCAGCTTTATAAGCCACTCGTTATAATCGGGATTGGTGACGAGCTGCACGGTATCGTCCGTCATAAAGAGCTTTATGCCGCGGCGCTGCTCGGCTAAGTCCGCCGCGAGGTCTGTCAAAGCCGCCGCGAGCTCCAGCGCGGTGAGTGAAAACACCCGCATAAGCTCCGCCTTGGGCAAGGGCTCGCCCGCGACAAAGAGCACGCTTTCTATCGCTCCCTGCAATTCATACCTGTCCATTTAACGCCTCACTCTGTTTCGTCATCGTAATCAATATCTGTATCGTCGGCGATGAGCTGCCCCTCGACTATTGCAATATCCCCGAAGCTCTTTTCCTGCCGGAGAGTTATCTCGCCGCGGCGCAGCATCTCCAACAGCGCCATGAAGGTGACTATTATCTCCATCTTGCCCCTGCCCTCCATAAGGGTCAGGAACATTATACGCCCGTTCCGTTCCTTGAGGGCTTCTCTGACGAGCCGCGTGCAGGATCTGATCGTAAACCTGTCCGCTTCGACGCTCCTTACACTCTCTTTTGTCTCCTCCTCGGGCGCACGGTGAAGCGCAGTGAGCAATGCCGAGTAAAGCCCTTCGACGGTGGTATCCTTTAATATTATCTCCCTCGGGGGCAGCGGGAACTCCATAGGCAGGCGCGAGCGCATTGCGGAAGCCTCCTCATAGAGCGCGCGCATATCCTGCGCAGCCTCGCGAAAAGCCTTGTATTCGCGGAGCTGACGGATCAGCGCCTCGCCCGGGTCCTCCTCCTCCTGCTCCTCGTCGTCGCGCCTTGGCTTCGGCATCAGCGAACGGGACTTCATGTAGACGAGGGTCGCGGCAACGGAAATAAAGGATGAAGCCACGTCCATATCAAGCTCGTCAAGCTCGGAAAGGTACGACAAAAACTCCGAAGTTATCTCGGAAATATAGACCTCCCTGATATCGACCTCCGCCTTTTCGATAAGGTAGAGCAAAAGATCGAGGGGGCCGTCGAACTGCTTTATGTGGACGTGATAGCCGTTTTCGTTGATGCGGGGATCTTCCATTTATAAAGCCTTTACGGTATTAGGGAGAAAAGCAGTACGAACGCCTGCAATATCTTGTCGTATATCCAGTCGGCGACGAAGCCCGCAGGGGAAACGCCCAATACGTTGGAAAGCACTATCGAGAGCGCCATGAAGCCGTAGAAGATGTAGTTGCCGTGGGTCCTGATCCAGAAAACCGCCTTGTAGCCAATGAGCTTGCCGAACACAAGCTCGAAGATGTGGTAGCCGTCAAGGGGGTAGATCGGGATGAAGTTAAAAACAGCCAGCGAGCAGTTGACTATGCCGAAAAGATACAGCAGCGTAAAGAGGTTGTCGGGCAGGGTCCTTCCGGAGCGCAGCTCATAATACCAGAGCCCGACGTATATAAAAGACGAAACTATCGCTATTATGAGGTTGGTGAATATGCCCGCAAAGCTTACGCGGAACTCGCCCCACTTGTAATTGCGGTAATTCCTCGGGTTGACGGGCACGGGCTTTGCCCAGCCGAAGCCGATAATAAGCATTGAGATAAAGCCCAAGGGATGCAGATGCGCCAATGGGTTAAGGGTCATTCTGCCCATGTTGAGCGCGGTATCGTCGCCCATGCAGTGCGCGGCGTGCGCGTGCGCCCACTCGTGGAAGCTGAGCGATACGACTATGACGATAAGGAAAAGGGCAAGATAAATCAGCTTATCCGCCCAGCTCCCCTCGGAAGCAAGCAGGGAAAAAATCATAAGTCCTCCTAATAAGTCTGCCGCCTGCGTGCGGTCAATCCGATTTCGAATTACCGATTACGAATTACGCATGCCGCGCTTCTCATTGTCAGCCGCCGTCCGTTCCTCTAAAAACTCGGCAAATATCCCTGTCAGCTCGCCTGCGGACGGGCTGTAAGGAATGCCGTGCGGCGCGCCGAGCATTATAATATGCCGTGCGGTCGGCATGCGTTTTTTTAAAATGCGGTAAGTGACGGGAGCGACCCGGTTATCACGCTCCGCCTCTATTATGAGCGCGGGGCATTTGATTTGCGAGGCGGTTTTTTTCACCGCTTTGCCGAGGGCTATGATATCCCACAGCTTGCGGCTCGCCATGCCGAAGTACATCTCCATATCCGAATTTGAGTTGAAGCCCTGAGCGGTCAAAACGTACGGCGCCAGGGGAGCTATGCAGGCCGAGAAATTCAGGTAAGCCTTCATCCTGACGGGAGGGCACATTATAAAAAGCCCCGCGAGCCTGCCGTCTTCTTTATGCTTTGCTGCAAGCTCCGCCATGAGAAGCGCGCCCATGCTGAGCCCGCAGAGTATTATCCTTTTGCAGCCGGCGGAAACGAGCTCGTCGTATGCTTTTGATACGTCCTCGCGCCAATCCTCCCTGCCGAAGCCTGCCATATCGCCCAGAGTCGCCGCATGCCCGCGCAGAAGCGGCACGGTATAGGTGAAGCCGAGCTCCTCCGCCTTATCAGCAAGACAGCGCATATTTGCGGGACTGCCGCCAAATCCGTGGCATATCAAAACGCCCGTATCCGAGCCCTTTTTAAAGCGCGGCAAAGCCGCGGCAGTGAACCCCCACTGCTTATCCTTTGCGCTTTTATCGAACCAAAGCCCGCCGAGCTTCATGGTTTAAATCAATACCCGTCCTTAAAATGTATCGTGTTGATGCAGGTTATGCACTCCTCGGGGAAGGTATCCGCCTGAGTGGAGAAGGAAATCTGCAATATCCAGCCGTTGACGTTGATAGCGTATTGCAGCATCCTGACAAAATGCTCCGGCTCATCCGCAGGGTCGTAGTAGATGACCGCCCGCAGCGTATCATGCCCGTCGATCTTTATGTGGGTGAACTCCTTAACGTAATAGGGGCTGCCGTTCGACTGCATGAACTCCTCATAGCTTGCAGCGTCCTTAAAGACGCCTATTTCGTCCTCGAAGCTGCCGCCCTCGTCGGGCAGATAGCAGAAAACGAGCTTCTTATCGCTGCCCTCGGGATAGCCTACGTACTGCGCGGCGTTGCTGCCGAGCGCGCTCTGCACCTCAAGATAGGAGGGCCAATAGACGGTGAGATAATCATCCTCGTAATAGCCGTCCTCGCCGAGAGCGTAAATTGCGGGATCGGGAGTCCACATCCACTCGGGGAGCTCTGTCTCCTCCGGCAGCTCGGTATCCTCGGGCGCATCGGTCACGGCGGAGCTGCCGTCCTCGGTATTATCGGCGGAGGCAGTCGGCACGGGGGTTTGCTCGGTCTTCCCGCTGCCGTGACAGCCGGCAAGCTGCACCGTAAGACAGATAAGCGCCAGTATAAGCGCGAACGATTTATAAAGCCTTGACATTGATCGATTTCTCCATTCAGTGTGATCGGCGGAGGAGCAGCCCCCTCCACAAATACATTATAAGCTTTTTGTGTCCGTTTTGCAATACTTACCGTTGCCATATGCCCGCAGTTGTGATAAAATAGGGTCGGCGCAGTATGAGCGGGACGCGATCCCGCCCTTAAACGCCATTTATCGAAAGGACGGTTTGAAAATTTGAAAAGGCTTTTGGCTCTTTTAATAGCTTTCACCATGTGTCTCCCGCTTGCCCGTTTTGCCTTGGCGGAGGGCTCTCCCCGTTTTTACGTTGAGGCGCCCGCTGAGGCGGCTGTCGGCGATACCGTTACCGTGCGCGTCAGCGTCAGCGGCGAATACGAGGCGCACATACTCAATATGCGTTTGAACTACAACGATAAGGCTTTGGAATTTGTCTCCCTCTCCCGCGGTCCCGTGCTCGAAGCGGCGGCGACGGGCATGGCGATATGCGAGAAGGCGGGGGATATGCCCTTCATAAGCGTCGGCATTCTTATGTACGGCAGCGACGGCATTAAGGCCGAGGGCATGATATTCGAGGCGCAGTTCAGGGTATTGGGCGGCGCATCCTCCGTCGACCTTGAGATCGAGGTGTCCGAGTTCGGCTATCTGCCCCTGACCGCCACCACAGCGGAAAACATCGAGCATACGGTTGAAAACGCCGCTTTGAAGATAAGCGGCACGGGCGGCGGGGCCGTATTGACCCCCGCTCCCACAGTGATGCCGATAGGCGGCGCGACGGAGCCCGCCG
>CALEPU010000183.1 GCA_937913075.1 uncultured Clostridia bacterium | reverse complement strand
CTACACTCTTTCCCTACACGACGCTCTTCCGATCTTGCTATAATGACTAATGTTGTGGGCTTTGCGCCTTTTTGTTTGTGCGCATTTCTTACGGAGGAAATATTCTATGCCCGGCTATCAGGAACTGTTAGTGGTGGGAAAAAACAGATATAAAAGTCTGGTTTTCGATTTTGATAAAGTTAATAATCTGAATTCGTACTATGAAAATTATCGTATTCCCCGGGAGGAAAAGATGATGGTTTACGCTTATTCCAGCTCTTTTTCCACCTTATCTCTGGAGGGAAGCGGTACCATCATTACGGATCAGGCCATCTATATCGATCCGGTGCACAAAAACTGGGCACCAACCAACCGGATCCCCCTTTCCAGCCTGTGCCAATTTGTGGTATTCCAGGAGGAGTCTACGGAAAACGTCCATCTCCTTAATGAAAGCAACAACTGTAAGATCTTTGCTAAAACCGTTGCACCAAAGGACACGACAGGCAGGGAACTGGTTCAGCTCTTACGAAATCTTCAAAAAAACATCACCCGCATGAACATGAAAGAACGGCACAGCTACGAAATGACCGTGGGCTGGATGCTGGATCTCATCCGAAAGAGTATGCATGACAACGGTCGGCTTACTCCCCGGGATGAAATGCTTTTGTCCGTGGCAGAGGAGGAGTCTTCCTTTGTCAAGGATATCATTTTTATCCGCGCGGAGAATATCTACAGAAGCGGTGATGACTGCGCATATCAGCTGTTTCTGCAAAACATAAAGGAGCAGGTGGACAAGGAGGTCTTTGCCGTATTGGAGAGACCGGAGGATCTGTTTTTCGATGCGTTTATTTCGGATATTGCAAATGCGAACTCCTTTTACATGACAAAAGAGTTGATCGAGCCGTATTTGAATTTTAAGAAAAAGGAGCGACTGACGTTAAAGCAGTGTATGCTTTTGGCGTATCTGTCCATCCGTATCGAGGATCTGGATTACGCAACGGATCTTATGGATATGATCGGTCTGAAGCTTAAGTCAGAGGATTTTTGGCATTATCAGGCCTTTTGCACCAAGTACCAGAAGGAAAAGCTGTCTCTGGTCTATGAAAAGCTGGAGGGAGACGGGGAGGTATCCGGTCCCGAGCTTTATTGGCAGGACGATCTGGGTCTTACGGCTCTGCACTATGCGTTGATCCTAAAGAAAAAGGATGCGGCAAAAAAGATGCTGACCATGAGGAACTGGTGTGAGTTTTCTTCGCCTTTCCCAAAGGACAAGATCATTGATCTGATGTACCACCCGGTATTTCTGACGGCGATCCTCTATGATGATGAGGAGTTTATTTCGGAGGTCTTTTCTTTGACCTCCACTGCGGCAAAAGCACTGACCCGTTCCATTGAGCGGATGGATTCGTTTATTTCCATTCAACGTACCATGATGCGGGAGCATCCGGAAAATGCCATGGCGCACGCACGGCTGATCGCCGATTATGAGACCATGAAAAAGGAGATGGTGGAGGAGCTTTTGCAGATGGCCCACAGTGCCACACAGGAGGCACGAAGCCACGCAGCGGTGATCATCGAAACCGGACATCCCTTTGCAAAATACATCCTGCACATGTATTTAAGCCGGGATTCCATCTATCGATCCATTGCGGATACGATCTCGGATTACCGGGTTTATCGATACAAGGATAAGTATTTTTTAACCTCCATCGACCATGATCTGGATCTGTCCTTTTATGAGTGGGTGGATGGAAAGATCGATGCGCATTTCTTTAAAAAGACGGACACGGATCTTTCCATGCACATGGGCGAAGAGAGCTTTGCCTACGACGGAGATACCTATGAAAATCCGGATCTGAGAGCTGCCCGTGCAAAGGAAGAGCAGGAGAAACGGGCTAAGTTTGATGAGGCAAGAAAAGCATATGAGGCCACTGTGGAGGATACGTCCAGGTTCTTTTCGCAGGCGGCATATACGGATATTTCCATCCTCAAAAAGGAGTACCGCGCATTGGTAAAGGTCTATCATCCCGATGTGACGGGCAATCGCTCCGCAACAAGTATTATGCAGCAGATCCAGACGGAACGGGCGGAGATTTTGGAAAAAATGGGAACGATGATGACATCATAAGGGGTGTGTTATGGCAAACGGACCAAGAAGCAGAGAAAAACGTGTTACAGGCGGCGGAAACGGAGCTTTTCGCCGGGGAGAAGGATTGGGTACCGGGCCTGTGGGAAGCGGAAGCTTTCACGGATCAAATTCCGGCGGTGGTGGTTTGGGCGGACCGAATCGAAGTACGGGAGGCGGCGGTGGTCTGCTTCGGATTATTGTGATCGCTGCGATCCTGCTTTTGGGCGGCGGTGGCGGTCTGACTGCTTTTTTGGGTGGAAATGACACCTCTTCGCAGACCTACTCCGATGAAGAAAGCACATCCGCATCCACATCTTCGTACAGCGGA
Organism: uncultured Clostridia bacterium; assembly: GCA_937913075.1. Classification (GTDB taxonomy): domain Bacteria; phylum Bacillota; class Clostridia; order Christensenellales; family CAG-138; genus UBA3857. Next base: position 3,143 of record CALEPU010000183.1, on the reverse strand, counting down.
GGAAACCTTTTGACCACACTGTTGGGCGGTTCCGTAAGCGGAACCTCGGCACCCTGGGGTGCGGATAAAAATGTTGGTATACTCGATACCTCCGTATCTTCAAAAGCCAGAGACAAATATACCGTGATCAAGGGTGACGGACAGGATGTGGTTACGATCATGGTCTATATGTGCGGCACCGACCTCGAGTCCAAGTACGGCATGGGCACAAACGACCTTAACGAGATGCTGCACGCTACTCTCGACAACGATCATATCAACCTCATAGTCGAGACGGGCGGTACCAAGACTTGGAAGAACAACGTCATTTCAAGCTCCACCAACCAGCGCTACCGCGTTACGAGCAAGGGCTTGCAGGTGCTTGACAACAACCTCGGCAAGCTCAATATGACGAGCCCCGATACGCTTTCCGATTTTATAAAGTTCTGCAAGGCGAATTATCCCGCCGACCGTTACGCGCTCATATTCTGGGATCACGGCGGCGGCTCCCTCACGGGCTACGGCTATGACCAGTATTTTTCCGGCTCGATGACTCTCGACAAGATAAACAAGGCCTTGAAGGACGGCGGCTGCGAATTTGATTTCATAGGCTTCGATGCGTGCCTTATGGCTACGCTCGAGACTGCGATCGTAACCGAGCAGTATGCCGATTACCTTATCGCCTCCGAGGAGACGGAGCCCGGCTGCGGCTGGTATTATACCGACTGGCTCACCGCGCTCTCAAATAATCCCTCCATTAGCACCGTTGAGCTCGGCAAGCTTATAATCGACGACTTTAACGACGTCTGCCGCAAGAACAACTGCGGCGACAGCACCACCCTCTCCATCACCGATCTCGCCGAGTTTGCCGGCACCGTGCCCGAGGCGTTCGGCGCCTTCTGCCCCTCCGTGAGCGAGATGCTGGAGGGCAGCGAGTATCAGGTCGTCGCAAAGGCGAGGAGCGAGGCCAAGGAATTCGGCGAGTCCTCCGGTCTCAATCAGATAGACCTTATCCATCTGGCAAAGGGCATTGCAAGCCGCAGCGCCTCCGGCAGCGACGAGGCGCAGGCGCTCGCGGACGCGCTTTCCGGCTGCATTAAGTACAACCGTACCGCTGTCTCCATGAAGAACAGCTACGGCATATCCGTTTACTTCCCGTACACCAGCTTCTCGAGCGTCAACTCCGCCATTTCGCTCTATAACGCGATAGGCGTTGATTCCCGTTACAGCAAGGCGATAAAGAGCTTTGCCTCGCTCGCGGCGGGCGGTCAGATAGCGACAGGTCAGACCTCCTCTCCCGTAAGCTCCCTGCTCGGCAGCTATTCAAGCTCCGGCAGCAGCTCCTCGTCCGATATGCTCTCCCAGCTCCTTGGCAGCTACCTCGGCGGCTCGTCCTCGGGCTCCTCTTCAAGCTCCTCGGGCAGCCTGCTTTCAAGCCTCATGGGAAGCGATTATTCGAGCTGGTTCGACGGACGCATGGTGCTTGACCACAGCGAATATTACGACGAGCACGCGCTCTATGAGCAGGATATGCTGCTGACCGATAAGGCGGGCGGCAAGGTGCTCTCCCTCTCCGATGAAAAGTGGGAGATGGTCGAGAGCATCTGTCTCAACGTCTTCTTCGACGACGGCGAGGGCTATATCGACCTCGGCATGGACAACGTATTCGATTACGATGACGACGGCGATCTCATGATAAGCTTCGACGGCACATGGCTCACCGTAAACGGTCAGGTCGTCGCCTACTACGTTGAGAACGTAGCCAAGGAGGATGACGGCACAATGGTCACCAACGGCCGCATACCCGCCAAGCTGAACGGCGAGCCCGTTTATCTCATGGTCGTCTTCGAGTACGATCCCGTGACCGATACCGAGACCGATTATATCGCCGGCGCAAGGTACATCTACGTGAACGGCGAGACCGATACCGTAGGCAAGGGTCTTATCGAGATCAAGGACGGCGACAGGATAGACTTCATCTGCGACTACTACGGCTACGACGGCTCCTACGTTGACAGCTACCTCTTGGGCGATACGCTCACAGTCAGGGGCGAGCTCACGGTAGAATACCTCGAGCTTGAAAACGTCAACTGCGTGATCACCTATTGCCTCACCGATATCTACAACAACGAGTTCTGGACGGAGTCGGTGAAGTTCTGAGGATGAAATGAATTGAACTCGTGAAAGAGCGGCGGCAGCGCCGCTCTCAGACCGCTGACAAACCCTTTTTGCACGCAAGTATACAACCTTCCCCTACCGAGGGGAAGGGGGACCGCAAGCGCAGCGAAGCGGTGGAAGAGGTGGTAGAAGTTCTTGATTTTACTAAGTTTTTTGAACACAACTCCAGCCACCACCTCATCCGTCAACTCGCCCTAAAAGGCTCGTTGACACCTTCCCCTCTGTAGGGGAAGGGCAGCAAACGGGCTTTGTCATCAAGCTGAGAGCGGCGGCAGCGCCGCTCTTTTGTTAATCGTTTTTTCACATTTTACCTCTTCTTCAAATGCGAATATTGTAGTATAATGTCGGCGAAATTTAAAAAGAGGCGCGGGATGGCGCATTGCTGCCTCCGCGCAGAGGTATAGAGCATGAAAAAGGGTTTAAAATACGGGCTTTTTGCCCTGCTGATAATTGCGGCTGTCTCGGCTTCGCTGCTCTGTGGGTGCTCAAACCTTCGAGAACGGGAGGAAACGGGCGTTTATATAAACGAGGCCGTATCCTCCAACGGAGGCTGCTACCGCGACGACGCTTTCGGCACGCCCGATTGGATAGAGCTTTACAACGCCTCGCCGCAGGAAGTCGATTTGGGCGGATGGAGCCTTACGGACGGCAGCGGAGCGCAAAATAAATTCACCTTTCCCGAGGGCAGCGTTATACCCGCCTCGGGCTATTTCTGCATTATCTGCACCGACGGCGCCGCCTCGGGGAGCGAGAACGCCGCGTCCTTCGGTCTTTCCAAATACGGCGAGACCGTAACCCTTTTTAGAGAGGACGGAAGCGTTGCGCAAAGGCTCGTGCTGCCCGCGCTGGAACGGGATATCTCCTACGCGAGAAACGGCGAGGGCGGCTATGCTTACAGCTTTGCGCCCACCTTCCGCGAAAAAAACGGGAGCTTCTGCGAAACTCTTGCGGAGGCGGCAGCCGCGCGCGATGGAGGGGGAGGACTT
>CALEPU010000182.1 GCA_937913075.1 uncultured Clostridia bacterium | reverse complement strand
TAAAAATGTCGGAGCGGCTGTATGCCGCTCCTAAAAAATCCCCGCCGAGACCACGCGAAGCCCAACGGTTTTTCGGCGGTTTATATAGATACCAAAAGATATATTTAATACGGCTTGACTGTAAATGATCCGAAAAATGCTTTCGGCCTGTCGAGCTTACGGTAGGACGGGAGCGTTTTAAGAAGCCCGCGGGCTTGATGACAAAGCCGGCCGTAAAGCACGTTTTTGCGGCGAGGTTTCGATCCGGAGAGGAGCAGCGATATGACTGCGGGGACGGTTATTTCTGTCAAGAAGGAAAGAATGATAAGTGAACTCAGCACTGAATTGACAGAAGAACCGTCACCCTGTCATGTCGCGCTTTCGGCAAGCTTGATCTCGTTGACAAGGTGACGGTTCCGTTGTCAGTTACTTTGTTGATTTAACACGACTTTGCTTTACGGCTGACAACAGTAACCGTCCCCGTTGTCAAACCGGCTCCGCTGCATGACGAAAAGATGAATTAATCAGCGTCTACAGTAGGGGGAAGGTGTTAGGCTTGCACCGCAACAAAGGATTGTCAGTGGTCTGGCGGGCGGTATTTATTCTGCAACGATTTCAAACGCGTGCAGCAGCGAGCCGAACACAGCGAACAGTATGAAAAGGCTTATCACCGAGCCGACGACGAGCAGGGCGGTCTGCCAGCCTATGCTGCCGCCGGCGCGCTTTTTGAGTACGAGCCTGCGGATGAGTATCGCAAGCGGCGCTGCAAGCACTGCCTCCGACAAAAGCATACTGCGCCCTGCTGCGCCCATTGTGCCGAACGAAACCGCAAGCAGTCCAAGCACCAAGGCGCCGAGCATACAGAAGAACGCGATAATAACTATCTTTCTGCGGCGCAGCACGCCCTTTTGCGGGGCGGGGATGGGCTCGCCCCTTTCGATTGCGGCAAGTGCGTTTTTGCGCCACGCGCCTTCCTCGGCGGCATTACGGATCAGCACCGCGATATAGCATATAACGAGCGCCGCATAGAATATGCAAAACGCGAGCCAAGGTATGTTGATGCTTTCGCCTTCGGTCGCCTGCCAAAAGAACGAAAGGCAGTTCAGCACCATAATAAGGGCGATGGGTATTTGCAGTATGCGGCTGCGCCTGCCGCTTGTGCGCACAGCCTCGACCCGCTCGCGGCCGTCGGTCACGATATGCGCCGCCCCCGCATCGGCGGTGCAGAAGGCGTATTCGGCCCCGCGATGGTCGATAAAGCGCCAGCCCGCCTCCTCGCAAAGGTCTATAAACTCGCGGCAGGCGGCGTTGATACCGCTGCCGTCGCTGCCCTTTGCGGGGCAAAGCACAACTTCAAAGCGCAGGGACTGCGGCTCGCACTCAACGTATTCACAGGCAAAGCCGCCCATGCTGACCAGCATCAGCCCTTGCGCGGCTTTCTGCTCAAAATGCCTTGCGACCGCCTCAAGATCGGTAAATTGGTGCGGGAGAAACTCGCGCGTTTTAGTGCTGTTTTCGCTCATATTATCCCCTCCATTATTTCCCAGCCGTCTTCGGCCTGCCGTTTGAGCCTTGCGTATTCCTGTTTTAAAAACTCCAGCCCGCGTTGGGTTATTACGTAGTTTTTGCGTTTGCCCGAGGCGGCCGGGTCTGCGGGCGTTATAATGCCGTTGTCTTCAAACTTTTTAAGCATGGTGTAAAGCGTGCCCGGCCCTATCGTAAGCCGCCCGTGCGAAAGCCCCTTCACGCAGTCCATTATCTCTATCCCGCAGAGCGGGCGCGTCAGCGAAAGGAGCACGTAATACATCGGCTCGGTAAGGGTCTGCAATGCTTCCCTTGGCATACCTTTCACCCCCCCAAAAAAGAAATATCGTTTAACGATATTGAGAGTATATATCGTTAAACGATATTTGTCAATAGTCCCGATAATATATTATGCGGGGCGTTTCCGCCCCGCAATCAAGTTAAGCATTAATCATTGGGCCCGGCTTTCCCCCTCCTGCTCGGGCGGAGCCGTGCGCGAGTATTCGAGTATATCGCCGGGCTGACAGTCGAGCGCTTCGCATATAGCCTCGAGGGTAGAGAAGCGTATGGCGCTTATCCTGCCCGTCTTCATCTTGGAAAGGTTCACGTTGGAAACGCCGACCCTTTCGGAAAGCTCTTTAAGGCTCACCTTCCTGTCCGCCATTACGCGGTCAAGCCGCAATATTATCCTGCCCATATCCACCTCACAGCGTTTCGTCGGATTCCCTTTGCAGCTCTTCGCCGCTGCGGAACACGAACGAAAGGAAGAACAGCACCAGCGCGGAAACCACCGCAGCCGCGGGCACGAAGCGGTAGTTGAAGGAATGCTCGACCACGGCCTGCGCGTTGAACAGCGCGTTAAGGTCGTAGCATTTCAGCTCCGCAATGCCGGCAATGCGATCCAGCACCTCGGCAATAAGGCTGCCGATAAGGGTGATCCACCCAAGCCTACGTATCTTTTGCGATACGCCTGCCTCGAACGGACGCCCCTCCTTCATGGGGGCGAGTATGCCGCGCAGCTCCTTTAAGAAGAACCATGCCGTCATGCAGATCGCCGCGCCGCATGCCATATAGATGCACATGGCGAGCTTAAAAGTATCGGCGTTGATGTACTGCGTACCGTCGCCGGCAAGCTCCAAACGCAGGAGTCCGAGGTCGATGACGGAGGCGTCGGCGATGACCTTCTCGCCGAATATCAGCGTCAGCGGGATGAACACCGCGCATACTATGGCGGCGGCGAGCACGAAGCCGCGAACGATCTTGATTATCCTGTCCACAACTACGGCCGTGGTTTTGATCCTGTTGTTTTCCATAATGCTTCTCCTTCTTGCTATCGTTAATTTATTAATGTTTTTCGATAAGCGCAGGCGCATTATACAACGCCCGTTAATGCTTGTCAAGCATAAATTAACGATAAACATAAATATATTATCGGAGGGTATAAAGAAAAAGCTTAACAGTGTGTACTTTGGCGGCAGCCTGAGCCGCTTGCGGGGCATTATGGAAGAAATGCCGCAGGCATTTCCACAACGTTTACAGTTTACATTCAACAGTAAGCCTGATGCTGAAAATATACTTTATTTTAAAGAAAAATCCGCTTGTATTCGCCATTCTTCAAGTTTATAATGTTGAGTGGACTATGGCTTGCTGTACCCATGGCTTATTTGGGTACGGCGGCAAAATACGTAAATCAATTTACAGGAGGATATACTCTATGGCAAAGACCGTTACCATTGACGGTAATACCGCTGCCGCGCACGTTGCGTACGCTTTTTCGGACGTAGCTGCGATCTACCCCATCACCCCCTCCAGCCCGATGGCTGAGGTCGCCGATGAGTGGGCTGCCGCCGGCCGCATCAATCTCTTCGGTCAGAAGGTCCGCATTGCGGAGATGCAGTCCGAGGCGGGCGCTGCCGGCGCCGTTCACGGCTCGCTTGCAGCAGGCGCGCTGACCACCACCTTCACCGCTTCGCAGGGCTTGCTGCTGATGATCCCCAACATGTACAAGATCGCGGGCGAGCTGCTTCCCGGCGTGTTCCACGTCTCCGCCCGGACCCTGGCCTATCACGCGCTGAACATCTTCGGCGACCACAGCGACGTTATGGCCTGCCGTCAGACGGGCTTTGCGATGCTCGCCTCCGCTTCCGTACAGGAGGTAATGGATCTGGCCCTTGTCACCCACCTTGCCACCATCCGTTCTTCCATCCCGTTCATCCACTTCTTCGACGGCTTCCGCACCTCGCACGAGGTACAGAAGATCGAGCAGATCGATTACGAAGATATGCGCACCCTTTGCGATTTCGAGGCTGTTAAGAAGTTCCGCGAGAGGGCGCTCAATCCCGAGCATCCCCACCTTGCCGGCTCCGCACAGAACCCCGACATCTACTTCCAGGGCCGTGAAGCAAGCAACAACTTCTACACCGCCATTCCCGAGACGGTCGAATATTATATGGAAAAGGTCGGCGAGCTGACCGGCCGCCATTATCACCTGTTCGATTACGTTGGCGCACCCGATGCAGAGCGCGTGCTCGTCATTATGGGCAGCGGCGCCGACGCAGCGGAAGAGGCTGTCAACTATATGAACAAGAAGGGCGAAAAGGTCGGCCTTATCAAGGTCCGTCTGTACCGTCCGTTCCGCGCCGACAAGTTCGTCGCAGCGATCCCCGCAACCTGCAAAAAGATCGCCGTTCTCGACAGGACGAAGGAGCCCGGCTCCCTCGGCGAGCCCCTTTACGAGGATATCGTCACCGCATTGGCCGAGCAGGGTCGCAGCATCCCCTGCTATGGCGGCAGGTACGGCCTTGGCTCTAAGGAGTTCACCCCCAGCATGGTTAAGGCTGTTTACGACAACCTTAACGCTGACGAGCCCAAGAACCACTACACCGTCGGCATTATCGACGACGTTTCCTTCACCAGCCTTCCCGTTACCGAGAAGATCGACGCCGCACCCGAAGGCACCATCCGCTGCCTGTTCTACGGCCTCGGCTCCGACGGTACCGTTGGCGCCAACAAGAACAGCATCAAGATCATCGGCGACCATACCGATATGTACGCACAGGGCTACTTTGCATACGACAGCAAGAAGTCCGGCGGTCTTACCATCAGCCATTTAAGATTCGGCAAGACCCCCATCCAGAGCCCCTACCTTATCGACACCGCAGAGTTTGTGGCATGCCACAACCCCAGCTACGTCACCAAGTACGACATGCTTGCTCCCCTTAAAGAGGGCGGCGTGTTCCTGCTCAATTCCGCTTGGACGGTAGAGGATATGGAGCGTGAGCTCCCCGCCAAGATGAAGCAGGATATCGCAAAGAAGCACATCCGCTTCTACAACATCGACGCTATCGACCTTGCCCGCAAGGTCGGCATGGGCAACCGCATCAACACCATAATGCAGTCCGCGTTCTTCAAGCTTGCCGAGGTCATCCCCGTAGACGAGGCTATCGGCTACATGAAGGCCGCCGCCAAGAAGAGCTACATGAAGAAGGGCGAGGACGTTGTCCAGAAGAACTACAACGCCATCGATATCGGCATCGACGGCTTGACCGAGGTCAAGTACCCCGAGGCATGGGCCAACGCCACCGAGGGCGCAGTCGCCATGCACATCACCGACGATCCTTACTACACCGAGTTCATCAAGCCCTGCCTCGATCAGGCGGGCGATCAGCTCCCCGTTTCTAAGCTCGCTCCCGACGGCTTCGTTCCCACCGGCACCACCAAGTTTGAGAAGCGCGGCATCGCGGTAGAGGTCCCCACCTGGATCCCCGAGAACTGCATCCAGTGCAACCGCTGCTCCCTCGTCTGCCCGCACGCCTGTATCCGCCCCTTCCTTGCAGAGGACGGTACCGAGGTATCGTTTGAGATGAAGGCCGCCACCGGTATGCCCGGCAAGAGGTTCCGCATTCAGGTCAGCCCGCTTGACTGCACCGGCTGCGGCAACTGCGTTGACGTCTGCCCCGCCAAGACCAAGGCTCTTGCCATGACTCCGCTTGCCGACTGTATGGAGAAGGAGCACAAGAATTGGGAGGCCGCGATTACACTTCCCGAGGTTGAGCTGCCCGCCAACATCAAGAAGAACACCGTAAAGGGCAGCCAGTTCCTGCAGCCCCTGTTTGAGTTCTCCGGCGCCTGCGCTGGCTGCGGTGAGACTCCTTACGTCAAGCTCATCACCCAGCTCTTTGGCGACAGGATGATCATCGCCAACGCGACCGGCTGCTCCTCCATCTACGGCGGTTCCGCCCCCACCGTGCCCTACACCGTAAACCGCAAGGGTCACGGCCCCGCATGGGCAAACTCCCTGTTTGAGGACAACGCCGAGTTCGGCTTCGGTATGAACCTTGCCACCTCTCACCGCCGCAATAAGCTTGCCGACCTCGTTCGTCAGCTTGCCGAGGGCTGCAATGATGAGAACAAGGCCATCTGCAACGCATGGCTCGACAACATGAACGACGCCGAGGGCAGCCGCACCGCTTCCGAGGCTCTGCTGAACCTCGTTTCCGGCTGCAAGGATTGCGGCTGTGACTGTGACGACCTCTGCAAGGAGATCTATGAGATGCGCGACCTGATGGTCAAGAAGAGCCAGTGGATCTTCGGCGGCGACGGTTGGGCATACGACATCGGCTACGGCGGCCTCGATCACGTGCTTGCACAGGATGAGGACGTCAACGTGCTGGTGCTGGACACCGAAGTGTACTCCAACACCGGCGGCCAGGCCTCCAAGGCGACGCCCACCGGCTCCGTGGCGAAGTTCGCCGCCGCCGGCAAGCGCACCAAGAAGAAGGATCTGGGCCTCATGGCCATGAGCTACGGCTACGTTTACGTCGCCAAGGTCTGCATGGGCGCCAACCCCGAGCAGCTTGTCAAGGCCGTTGCCGAGGCTGAGGCTTACCATGGTCCCTCCCTCATCATCGCTTACGCACCCTGCATCAACCACACCATCAAGGCCGGTATGGGCAAGGCGCAGGCCGAGGCCAAGAAGGCTGTTGAGGCCGGTTATTGGCCCCTGTACAGGTACAACCCCGACCTCGAGGCCGAGGGCAAGAACCCCTTCATCCTTGACAGCAAGCCCGCGACTGCCTCCTACCGTGACTTCCTCATGGGCGAGGGTCGTTACACCGCTTTGAAGCAGCAGTTCCCCGAGCTTGCCGAGGAGCTCTTCACCAGGAGCGAGAAGGAAGCTGCCGATAAGTACGATTATTACAAGAAGCTGTCCGAGATCTGAGCGTAAAGCCGGATAAGAGGCTTCGGTAATCGAATAAAGGCATAACGAAAGCCGCCCGCGTTCCTGCGGG
>CALEPU010000181.1 GCA_937913075.1 uncultured Clostridia bacterium | reverse complement strand
GCTCCCGTTGGTCGCGGCGAGCAAGCTCGCCAATCGTCTGCCGAAATTACTTGCGATAGAGGACGGCTGTTGCTCGGAAGTTGCTTTTGAGCAACAGCCCCCGGTTTTAATTCAACCCGAATAGAATTCTCTCAATTTTCCGGTTATTTAAGAATTACGCTTTCCGTTGTATTATACTGCTGCGCGCCGCGTGCAAATTCACCTCTTCTCCGCCCAGGCGATCACAAATTCCGTGAACGCCTTTGCCGCGGGGGAGAGGGCTTTTTGTTTTGCGTGCGCGATGCCTATTGTGCGGGAGAAGGGCGGATCGAGCGGCATTGTTATTACGTTTGCGGCGCTGCCGCTCAAAACGAGCTCGGGCAGTATGGTGACGCCCATACCGCGCTCCACCATTGCGACTGCGGCGTGATCGTCGCAGAAAGCGTAACGCACGCGCGGGTTTATCCCGTGCTCCTCAAATATGGTGCCAATGTCGTAGTTCGAGCCCTCGCCCGGGATAATAAAATCCACCATGGGTATGAGCTCCAAGGGCAGAGCATCCCTTTCGGCAAGTGCGTGTACCTTTGGAACGACCGCAAGCAGGCGGTCGCGTGAGAGCTCGCAAAAAGCAAGGTCCTTCTTGGTTTTTTCGGTTATGAAGCCGCAGTCGAGCTCGCCGGAGAGTATCTTGCTTTCGATTTCGTGATAGAGTCCGTCGAATATTGAGACCTCTATATCGGGGTATTCGGCGTTAAAGCTGCCTATAAGCTCCGGCGCCCAGTGCACCGCAACGCTTGAAAACATGCCAACGCGCACCCTGTCGCGCCTTCTGCCGTTGATCTGCTCTATTGTCTGGGCAAGCCGCTCGTTTGCGTTGAGCATGTTTCGTATGGGCGATATAAGCATTAAGCCCTCCGCCGTGAGCTGCGAACCGGACTTCGATCTTTTTATAAGCTGAAAGCCGCACTCCGCTTCAAGCTCGGCTATCATCCTGCTGACCGCCGACTGTGTGTAGCCGAGCCTTACCGCCGCGGCGGAGATGGAGCCGCATTCCGCAACTTCGAGCAGCACGCCGTATTTTGCAAAGCTGTTTATCCTCATTGCCCCGTATCCATTCGTAAAAGTCATGGATATTATAACAAACTTTTGCTTTTCTTTCAAGCCTTGCCGCAGTATTATTCAGAAGATAATGCGGTATTATGCCGCTTTTGGGGAGGCTCGGTTATGAAAACTGCTGCCGTTCGCGGCTCGGAGACCGAAAAAAAGAAAAAACAGCTCCCTTGGTGGGCCGTTGCGCTGATATGCTCCGTGCTCGTTGTGGGCTTATTCGCGCTGTTTGCAATACCCATGGGGCTTTCAAACATGTTCAGCACGCTGATGAACACCGCCTACGCGCTGCTCATCGACACCTGTCTTTACATCATGGCGATAGCGGTGCTTATGGGCGCTCTCTCCGCCATATTGACCGAGTTCGGCGTAGTTGAGCTTTTAAACAGACTGCTTTCGCCGCTGATGAAGCCTCTCTACGATCTGCCCGGCGCGGCCGCTCTGGGTATAGTTACCACTTACCTTTCCGATAATCCGGCGATAATCTCCCTTGCGGACGACAGGGGCTTCCGCAAGTTCTTCAAATTATACCAGCTTCCCGCGCTGACCAATATAGGCACCGCCTTCGGCATGGGGCTCATCGTCACCACCTTCATGCTCGGTCAGGAAGCCACGGCGGGCGTATC
>CALEPU010000180.1 GCA_937913075.1 uncultured Clostridia bacterium | reverse complement strand
TTGAAGATTCATTTGAAGAAGTTAAGGGGCTGTCGTTTTCAAACGGCGGTATGACCGATTTGTTTATTGCTTTTTATGAAATCGGATTAAGAATGCTTAATAGCCGTGGCATTTTGTGCTACATTACTCCATCGTCGTTTTTTACTAGTCTTGCAGGGCTGAACTTGCGACGGTATCTAGTTATGAACGGTCTATTAGAGAGCGTTTGTGACCTTAAGCATTTTCAGCCGTTCAATGCTATAACATACACAGCAATCGTTTGTCTAAACAGAGGTATCAGGTCTAAGGGAGTGGACTATTACGAGTTCGACGAGGAGAGCTTGCAGCCCATATTCATAGCCAGCTTAGATGTTAAGGATTATTGGATAAAGCAGGCGTATTATTTTTCAACAAAGGAAAACCTCAAAATGTTGCGAGCTATTCTTGATAACGAGAGGTCTTCCGGCATTCAGATAAAAAATGGATTTGCAACACTCGCAGATAAATGCTTTATTGGTGATTTTGCTTTTAATTCTCCTTATATAATTCCGGTATTGAAAGCATCTCGAGCTAAGTGGACAAAGATTTTTTATCCATACGGCAAGGACGGTAAGCTGGTTTCAGAAGAAAAACTTCAACAAGACCCAGAAGCCTACCAATATATATTATCGCAAAAGGATCAATTAACCAAGCGAGATAACGAAAAAGACCCCGATCAGTACTGGTATGCTTTCGGCAGAAGCCAAGCTATTGGGGATACATACCGTGACAAATTATCCATTAATGCCCTAATAAGAGAACCTTCCGATTTAAAACTTGTAGATGTCCCTTCGGGTTGTGGTGTGTATAGCGGTTTATATATTGTAAGCAACACAATACCAATTCATCAAATCAAGGAAGCTTTGTTATCAAAGGACTTTGGAGTGTATGTTTCACTGCTTGGCAAGTATAAAAGCGGTGGATACTATACTTTCTCATCAAAAGACGTTAAACATTATCTCGATTATAAACTAGGAAGTGAGGTTATACAGCATGCTAAACAATGCTCAATTTTTGACTGTAATTAAAGAGTCTTTTGAAACATATCTTCAAGTTGGCACATCTCGAAGTACAGCCAAGCTGAAAACGCTGCATGGGCATATTGCCAATGATCTGCAAGAAACATTTGGCAAGGATTTTCGCATACTTTCGCAAGGATATGGCAACGGCAAAGAAGCAAGTATAAATGGTCGCTATTATCCAAAGAACGTTGACATAACAGTAAGCCATCAAGGTATCCCTGTTGCTGGATACGGTGTGAAATTCGTTATGCGCAATTATTCTCAAAACAGCAACAACTATTTCGAGAATATGCTGGGAGAAACAGCAAATCTTCGTTCAAATCAGGTTCCTTACTTTCAGGTCTTCATTATTTTCGACAAGGTTCCGTATTACAAAAAGGGAGGGGAGTTTTCCCGATATGACGTTATAACGGAACACAATATGGAGAAGTACATAAAGCTGTCCATGGATAATCCGGATTCATTTTTACATTCGCCTGATAAGACCCTGATTTGCGTTGTGCACTTAAAAGAAAAATCGAACAATTATAGTTTTAAAAATGATAAAGAGTATGCAGATTACTACCGCTCGGTTATAGGAAGTTCTGATTTAATCACTTATTCCAACAAGATTCAGGATAATTTCGGCAATGGAGTCGTGCTGAATGATTATGAAAAATTCTTGTCAAAGACAAAAAATATAGTTATTGGAAAGATGAAGTAATCCCTTGGAACATAGTCAGATAAACAGTGGCTATTGACAGCCAAATGCTCTTGCGCGGTTGTAATCTGAGGGAAAGTGCACAGCAATATAAAATGGGTGCCGTTTATTGTTTGGAATGAAAGATAAGCTATCCCAATTCAACTTAACTCAATTTTAACTCGATTTTAACTCAATCTAACTCGACTTAACTCAGTATTATTTCTCATAAAAGGCTCTTGAAAAACCCAGTTTTTTAACGTATAATTGAGCCGTTCCAACTGGCAACGAAGTGGCAACACGGGATCGGTCAGCCAGTGGAAACAGGACAGTAATTCGAATATGTGTTCTATAAATATTCTTCTTTTTCTCACGAAATTATCGAACATCCGTTTCATAATCGAGTGGGAGTAATGAACAGCGGCACACGGGCTGTTCCTTCATATTTCATGAAGGGGCAGCCGGAAATGCTTAAAGCCCTTTAATTTATCCGATCAATTCGGGCTAAAAGGAAAATGCCATTTTCGGGGACGATAGGAGTATTGTAATGAACACAGTTGATATGATCTATGATCTTTCATCCATCTGGGCTGCAGTGAACGAAGAATTTCCCTATTTTGATCGTTTGGATTTTAACTGGAACGACCATTACCGTAATTATCTCGGCAAGGTCTTGCAGGCAACTTCCGAAAAAGAGTTCCACACACTTTTGACAGAGTTCCTTGCAAAGCTAAACGACGGTCACACAAAATACATTCCTCCCGCGCAGTACAGAGAGTCCAAGCCATTGGTTCGTCCCGATAAGCCGTCGTACGGTTTTAAAGACGGAGTACTTACCATAAAAATCAATGAGTTTCTTTCCGATTACTCCGGATACGTCAAAGGCATTCTTGAAGGCGCCGACGGGATCTCTCTGGTCAGATTGGATATCCGCGACAATATCGGCGGAAATACCGCTTATGCGGCAAGAGTTGCCGAGCTCTTTATCTCCGGCGTGTTCCATGCATGTCAAAAATGGGCCCAGATCCGCAATGCAGTTGATGCAGCAAGCTGCTCCATTATAGCCGGATACAGCGAGGAGCGGCTTCAAAAATACATTAACGACGGACTCATGACCAGGGATGCGATCGTCGACGCATTAAAAGTTGTTAATAGGACAAATTACGAAGAATACGTCGATTCTTTTGGCTCCGAAGACAATATCGCCATATACGACGGGCCGTTGGAAATTCTGATTTCGCGCAGGACAATGTCCGCAGCGGAGGATTTTGCGTCAATGTTCAGAAGCAGTCATAGAGCAGAGCTGGTCGGAGAACCAACCTTCGGTTCGACAGGTACGCCCTATCATATTCCGCTCCGCTGCGGAGGCAGAGCACAGGTCGTTTCAGTCGGCTACCGCTTACTTGACGGAACCGAATTTATAGGACAAGGGATCGCTCCCGATAGGGAAGCATAATTTTTGTGTTCCTCTGCTTGCTGTACTTCAAAACAAATCAAAGCCCTTTAATTTCGTTCGCTACTCTATCGAAAACAAATCTCTCCGCTCAAAAACAACTAAGAAAATAAAGGGGCTGTTGCCTGCAATTCACTTGCTTTTGCATCAGCCCCAAGTACCGATTATATTTTTAGCATTATACTATCGGCTCGAAATCCGCCGCGCCGTGTTTGCACAGGGGGCAGACGAAATCCTCGGGAAGCTCGTCTCCTTCATAGATGTAGCCGCAGACCTTGCAGACGTATCCCTTTTTGCCCTCGGTCCGGGGCTTGGGCTTTACGTTCTGCTGATAGTAATTGTAGGTCATGGTCTCGACCTGATTGATGACCCTTGCCTCCTCAACGGTGCAGATGAACATACCGTGGGTATCGAGGTCGACATACTGCTCTACCTTTAAGGACATGAACGAGTTGATGAAGTGGGGCAGGAAGACGAGCCCGTTGTCGGACCTCGGAAGCTCGCCCTCGAAGCCTGCGAACTTATCTGTATTTCTGCCCGACTGGAAGCCGAAATTCTCAAACACGGAGAAGGGCGCCTCTGTGGAGAGGCAGTTGACGTTCATCTTGCCGGTCTGCTTAATAATATGGTGGGAATAATTGCGCTTGTTTATAGTGACGGCGACGCGGTTGGGAGCGTCGGTGAGCTGTGTCACGGCGTTGACTATGAGCCCGTTGTCCTTTCTGCCGTCGTTTGAGGTGACGACGTAAAGGCCGTAGCCGATGTTGAAGAGCGCTTTCAGGTTGTTCTTATCGGCGGTATCGCTGCTCCTTGCAGCGTACTCCGCGCAGAGCTCCTCGGCAAGGGCGTCGATCTGCTTCTTGTTGTCTTCGTTCATGGCGCTCATTATCTTAACGGTATTGTTGCAGAAGGTCAGGTTCTTGCAGGGCTCCAATATGCCGCGCATGGTCTTTGCGGCGAGGGGCGCCCATGAGCCGTTCTCGATGACGCCGACGGTACGGTTGGAGTAATTGCGCTCCGCAAGGTGCTCCAAGAAGGTGCGCATGAAGGGGAACACGTCCGCATTGTAGGTGGTGGAGGCTATGACGAGCTTGCCGTAGCGGAACGCGTCCTCTACCGCCTCCGCCATATCACACCTTGCAAGGTCGTTGACGGCTACCTTGGGGCAGCCCTTTGCGCGCAGCTTATCGGCTAAAAGCTCTGCCGCGGCCTTTGTATGCCCATAGACGGAGGTATAGCAAACCACTATGCCGTCTGTCTCGACGCCGTAAGAGGACCATGTATTATAGAGATTGAGATAATAGCCGAGGTTTTCGGTCAGCACGGGACCGTGAAGGGGGAGTATCTTTTCGATATCGAGCCCCGCCGCCTTTTTCAATACCGCCTGCACCTGCGCGCCGTACTTGCCTACGATGCCGAAATAATAGCGGCGGGCTTCGCA
>CALEPU010000179.1 GCA_937913075.1 uncultured Clostridia bacterium | reverse complement strand
TGACACCTTCCCCTCTGTAGGGGAAGGGCAGCAAACGGGCTTTGTCATCAAGCTGTGCGAAATATCTGCGTAGGGCAGATATTTCGCCCTCACCTATTCCGTTTTTTGAGTTTGCTTCCCAGCTTTACAAACGATATCGCAAAATGCAGCATTGCCGCCCAGAGCGGGAGCGAGGCCAAAAGGTGCCAGCCCATGCCCCACCGCCAGACCATGAGGGCGCAGCAAAGGACGAACGCGAGCAAAAACACTATGAACCAAAAGCGGCAGAGCTTCAAAAGCCCCTCGTCGCGCTTGCGCTTTATAAGCTCGAGCATCCTTTCCGGCGTCATGTGCTGCACTATGCGCGCACCCTTGTAGCGATAAAGCCCCTCCTCAACTGCGAACTGTTCCAGCCTGAAATTGGGGTTCGGCTTAGCTTCGAGCCGCGCCGCGCGCTTAAAGGTCGCCCGCGTCGCCGTCTTTTCAATATAAAACACCGTGCCGAGCTTTTCCAAAAGCGGCGCGAGGGTATCGCCATAGAGCGATTGGCGGCTCGATTTTACGTCGAGATACCAGCGTGAGGTGCGCTCGGAGGTCGGCACAAAGCGCCATATACAGCCGAGAGTCAGCCTTAAAGGACGCCAGCCTTCAAGCAGCATATCGTCGAGCCACTGCTCGGCGCCTTCAAGCTCGGCCATAGTTAACGGACGGAACAGTATTCGGGAGGTCTTGTCCATAGCGGGCTCCTTTCGCAAATTGCAGGGAATGAAGGGAAATAGGTTTGCTGTTATCGAATATATTGTAGCATATTGCAGGGCGGAGCGTCAAGCAACGGAGGCAAAAATGCCGTTTGAGGCGCAAAATCAAAAAAACATTCGGGTTTTGATGAAATATATGCTGAAAAAGCCTTGTAATTTCAGAAATTTATGTTACAATATCGTGTGTTGCCGCTGCTTGCGGCGTGAGAACAAACATAATTTATTTGGAGGATATTCTAATGAACAAGGCTCAGCTTATCAATGAAGTAGCTGCAAACTGCAACCTCACCAAGAAGGATGCCGACGCAGCCGTCAACGCAACCTTTGACGCTATCGTTAACGCTCTCAAGGGCGGCGACAAGGTGCAGATCGTCGGCTTCGGTCGTTTCGAGGTACGTGAGCGTCCCGCAAGGAAGGGCCGCAACCCCATGACCGGTGAGGCTATCGACATCGCCGCCACCAAGAGCGCCACCTTCAAGGCGGGCAACACCCTCAAAGAGGCTCTTGAGAAATAAGCTCCTTTAAAATTTGATCTCCGTGCAGTCGTTTTACAAATATTTTACTTGCAATCGGCTGCATTTGTATTATAATAATCATAGACCATCTTTAAGGAGGTAACTGTCATGGCATTCCGTATTACCGATTCTTGTATCATGTGCGGCGCTTGCGCTGCCGAGTGCCCCGTTGGCGCTATCCACGAGGGCGATGGCAAGTATGAGATCGATCCCGAGATGTGTGTAGAGTGCGGCGCTTGCGCCGGTACCTGCCCCGTCGGTGCTCCCGAGCAGGCGTAAGCCTTCTCACAAACGACAAAAAAATCAGCGGGCCTCGGTTCGCTGATTTTTTATGCCCCGCAGGGGAAAGCTTTCTCCGCAGGAGCCGAAGGACCTCCATGCTTTTGTAAAATCTGTGTAAATTACCGCTCGGGCAGTTGAAATTCGGGGCAAGTTGCTATAATATTAGGTAAACAGAAAGTCAGGAGACAGAACGATGAAGGAAAAATTCAAGCAGTTTTTGACAGGTCGCTACGGCGGCGATCCTTTAAATACCGTCATTTGCGTCATCGCGCTCATAAGCTTCGTTCTCGGCGCATTGCTCGGCATATTCAATTCCGCGCCGAGCTTTATAATCGGCACGGTTCTCTACCTTATTGCGGCGGCTGCGCTCGCTTTCAGCTTCTTCAGAATGTTCAGCCGCGATCTTTCGGCAAGGCGGGCTGAGTATGATTGGTACCGCTCGCATATCATTGTGCCCTTGAAGCGCGCTAAGAGCGAGGCCGCCACCCGCCGTAAGCAAAGGAAGACGCACAGGTTCTTCAAATGCCCCAAGTGCAGGCAGACCGTCCGCGTCCCCAGAGGCAAGGGCAGGATAAAGATAACCTGCCCCAAGTGCGGGGAGACTTTTATTAAGGAAACTTAAACAGTTGAATTTACACTGCTGCCAAGCGGCACAAAGCGCCGCAGCTAAATCCGTCTGCCGAGTTAGCGGCAATTTAGCCGAAAAAGCCTGCGAAAAAATGCTTAACGCTCCGCGTCCCGCACGGGGCGCATTTTTTTGTCTTCTCTGCCCGCGAGTATACTAATGCACGTCCTCCGCCCTCACGGAATATAGCTAATTGTGGCAAAATAGTGACAATTTTGAACTATGTGGCAAAAACCTGTAAAAAATCGGTTAAAAAAGTCTGGACAATATACCGGCCTGTTGATATAATATATGTGCGTTTGAAAATACTTGTACTCAAACGCAGTCTAAATTATCAGGAGGAAGAACATGAACAGGAGCACAAAAAAGGTTTTGTGCTGCGTCATCACCGTTTTGATGGTGCTCGCAGTCATTCCCGTATCCTCGCTTGCCGACAAGGCGGTCAATCTTACGACCGAGCTCAAGTCGGCTCAGCGCTGGAACAGCGTTTGGAATTATCTTGACTCCGTTGAGGCCGAGATGCTCGCAAAGGGCGCAACCTCGCAGGACGTCACAATGGCCGTTTATAAGGCGGCGCTGACCTGCCCCATGATAGACGAGGGCAGCATCTCCGACCTTGACAACAACGGCTTCTCCTTCACGACCAACGGCATGCACGGCGGTTACGACTATAAGATCCGCAACACGCCGTATAAATCCGCGATCACCGCCGAGGCGATGGATACCATCTCCGAGGTTTACGGCGCTTACAGCAGCGCAAGGGTCAATTCCACCAAGAACGCCCCCACGAGCTACAACGTGCTGCTCGTCGGCCCCTGGTATTCGAGTGACTCCTCCTTTACCGATCAGTATAAGACCGAGGCTTCCACGCTTGCCTCCGATCTCGGCGGCTCCTGCACCCAGCTCGTCAATTCCAACGCGACGGGCCCCGCGGTAGCTGCGGCTCACGTTGATAAGGCGATAGTCATTTACGACTCGCACGGCGCATCCTATAACAGCACCTCTTATCTCTGCCTTACCACCTCCACCGGTCTGACCTCCAGCGATTACAGCAACGGTTACGCCTATAACGGCGTCTCCTGGTACGGCATTGACGGTCGTTACGTTCAGAACCATATCGGC
>CALEPU010000178.1 GCA_937913075.1 uncultured Clostridia bacterium | reverse complement strand
ACGCTCTCCCGATCTTCGGCAGTAGGCGCCGCCGTGGGCTCAACATCGCCGCCGCGGTGACAGCCGGTGCATACCCCTGCTAAAAGTATTGCTAAAAGCGCTATGCTCAGTATCCTCTTGACCAAATCCTTCTCCTTCCCATGGCGGCAGACCGCCATGCTATACTTGACCATTTGATATCATACCACATTATCACGCAAAAATAAATATCGTTCACAAAAAGTTTGCTCTTCTGCCCGAGGGAAAATGTGCAAAATACAGGAAATTTTATATATTTGTTCAATTTGTTGTAAGATGCTATAATTTTCCCCGTCCTTTAAGGTGAAGGATCCTTCCGAAAGGGGCAAATCAAAATGGACGACGCAGGAATAATCGACCTCTATTTCAACAGGGACGAGGACGCGATAAGGCAAAGCGATCTAAAATACGGCGCTTACTGCCACACCGTGGCGGGCAATATACTTGCCTCCCGCGAGGACGCGGAGGAATGTGTAAGCGACACATGGCTTAAAGCTTGGAACGCCATGCCGCCTACTCGGCCCAATGTGCTGAAGCTCTTTCTCTGCAAGCTAACACGCAATATCGCGATAGACAGATATCGCGCGCTTGCCGCAAAGATGCGCGGCGCCTGCGAAACGGCGCTTTGCATAGACGAGCTTGCCGAGTGCGTTGCTTCGCAGTACAGCGTTGAGGAGGCACTCGAAGAAAAAGAGCTCTCCGAAAGCGTACGAAGGTTCGTCCACGATCTGCCAGAGAGGGAGAAGGCGATGTTCATACGGCGTTATTTCTACGTCGAAAGCGTTTCCGCCGTCGCCGAAAGGTACGGCATGACGAGCGACAACGCTTCTGTGATACTCAGCCGCATCCGCAAAAAACTAAGGACCCACCTTGAAAAGGAGATGTTGATACATGAAAGGTGAAAAGCTTTTTAAAAGTATAACCGATATCGAGGATAAGGATATCGCCCTCGCGGATAAGCCCCGCAGTCAAAGGAAAAGGGCTTACGCATGGCTTGCCGCTGCGGCAGCGCTTGCCGTAACGATAGGCGGAGTGCTCGCCGCTAAGCATTTTGCCGGCGGCGAAGACCCGCACAGCGTGTATTCGCCAACGGCAGCTCCCACGCAGCAGGCAACCGCCGCGCCGACCGCTTCTCCCGCTCCCACCGCGCAGCCTACCGCAAAGCCCACCGCAAAACCCTCTGCCGCGCCGACCATAGCTCCCACTGAGGCGCCCGTGGATCCCACCCCCGACTACACCTTCACGAGCGAGCAGGATGATTACGCAAAGGTCGTCCGCGCCATCTTCAATGGCGAGCAGCAGGAAGAGCCCACCTTCACAAGAAAGGGCGGCGGCGTATTCTTCGACCTTACCGACGATGGGCTCATCGCCTACAAGGAGGCGAAGCATTATTATGATTACGGCAGCAGTCCTTCCGACGACGTGACCGAATATTACGAGTTTTTCACTCCGCTTGCGACCTACCCCCGCGAGCTCGGCTTAATGGCGCAAAAGAAAATAGCGGAATACATGGGTAATTATCAGTATCCCGACTATCAGGGCGACGGCTCCGATATCCGGCTCTTCGGCTTCATCGGGGACAACTACGTCATTTTCACCAACGATCCCTTCCACGGATATCAGTCCAGCGCCATATTCTATTCCGAGGACGGTACGCATTGGAGCGAGTTCGGCTCCTTCGAGGGCTTTGCCAAGGAGATAACCGGCGGCTGTATAGTAAACAGCAAGGTCGGATACCTCTGCTACGACGACAGAGAGCTCATGTATTATGACGATTATACTCCCCGTCAGCTTACCGTCTACAAGACCACCGACGGCGGGAAGACCTGGCGCAACCTCAATATCCGGATACCCGAGAAATATGAGGGCACAATAGCCCCGCCCGTCGCCTCGCTCTCTCCGAGCTTTGACGGCAGCCACGGTCTGTTCATTGTGACCTACTCCACCTACAACTCCGAGATAGCGACCTTTGAGTACCATATCGCATGGTTCGAATCCTATGACGGCGGCGAAACCTGGGAGTTCCATCCTTGGTCATAATGCCAAAAAAGCAATGGGCAGAGCCTGATCTCGGCTCTGCCCGTTTTGTTTCAATGCTTATTCACATGCCTTAAATAGAAAGCGAGCGCGGTGCCCATGAACGCGTGGCTGTACTCTTCGGAGCCGAAGTCTGCGATGACCTCCGATATCGGCACGAGCTTCACGTCCAATAGCTCGTCGCGGTCGAGATGCTGTACGCCGGTCGGCGTCAGCTCCTCGGCAAGGAAGCAATAGAAACGGCTGTTGAAAAGCGCCGGATTGGGGTTGCATTTGCCGAGCAGGGTAAGCCTGCCTGCCATATAGCCCGTCTCCTCCGATAATTCCCTTCCTGCCGCCGCCTCGGGCTCCTCTCCGCGGTCGATAACTCCGCCGGGGAATTCGGTAGTCAGCATGCCCGCGCCGTGCCTCCACTGGCGCACGAGCACGAATTTATCCTCAAGCACCGGCACCGTTACTACGCAGAGAGGCGAGTCCAGCGCGATATAATCGCCCTCGATACCCGTTGCCGACGTCTCGTGCTGACCCATTACCTTAAACACGGGCGTTCGCAGCAGCTCGCGCCGTCCTTCCGTCCGCCAGACAAGCCGACTGTCTTCCATATAATAAACCTCCCTATGGCTGACCTATGCTGCCGATATCATACCACCGTTATGGCATTAATTCAACCTCTGCCGCGCCACACAATTTAGGTTGCGCTTTTGGCGCGAATGGAATATAATACAAAGTTGATAATAGGTTTTCGGGGCAAAGCCCCATGGGAGGATATAATGGATACAGACTTGAAGAACGTAAAGAAGATACACTTTATAGGCATCGGCGGCTGCTCTATGAACGGGCTGGCGCAGCTATTCCGCGCAAGAGGCTATGAGGTCGGCGGCAGCGATCAGGCGCAGTCGCCTTTCACTCAAAGGCTCTCGGAGCTTGGTATACCTTTTTCGATAGGACAGAAGGCCGAGAACGTGGAGGGAAGCGACCTCGTCGTCTACTCCGCCGCAATAAAGCCCGACAATCCCGAGAGAGTGCGCGCGCGTGAGCTCGGCATACCCGAGATGGAGCGGAGCGTTGCACTGGGCAGGCTTTCCGAGGCATACCGCGAGGTGATAGGCATTGCCGGCTGTCACGGCAAGACCACCATAACCTCAATGCTTGCGCTCATTGCCGAGCGCGGCGGGCTTGACGCGACGATACACGTGGGCGGTTTTGTTGAGTTTTTACAGGGCGGCACGAGGCTCGGCTCAAACGAGCTCTTCATCACCGAGGCATGCGAGTATGTTGAGAGCTTTTTGACCCTGCATCCCACCGTCGCACTTATCAATAATATCGACGACGATCATCTTGATTACTTCCGCGATATCGACCACATAACGGACGCCTTCCGCAAGTTTATCAGGCTCATTCCCGATGGCGGGCTTTTCATAGGCTGTACCGACGACAGCAGGGTTCGCGCTCTTCTTGCCGAGTTTAAGGGCGGCATACGCGAGCTGACCTATGGCTTGGATACGGCTAACGCGCCTGATATCCGCCCCGCGAACGAGAGCTATGACCGCCTTGGCTGTCCCTCATTTGATCTTATTTATATGGGCGAGACGGTGGCTCACGTGAAGCTCAACGTGCCCGGTCGCCATAATATGCTCAACGCGACCGCCGCGCTTGCCGTTGCTATTGCCCACGGCGCCGAGCCGCAGGAGGCGGCGGATGCGCTTGCGGAGAAAAAAGGCATTTCCATCAATCGTCTCCGATTCCGGGCTCTTACGTCAAGCTGCGTTTTTGGCGATCAGACGGCTCTCCTGCTGAAGC
>CALEPU010000177.1 GCA_937913075.1 uncultured Clostridia bacterium | reverse complement strand
ATTTTTTTATTTGATTACAAAAGAATAATTCTTTTTCTGGTTCATCATCACATATTTTTATTTTTTCTATCCTCTCAATATTATTCACTCTCGAATTTCTCCTTTGCATAGATGGTTTTAACACTGACTCCGTGGATTATGGAAAGCCTTTGCGAAAGCTCCTCAATGCTTTTTCTCGGAGCGTCGAGCGAGGCGTTAATAATATAGACCCCACGCGCGCGGCAGGGCATGCCCATGCGTCCGACGATAAGCTCGCCGTACTCGTGCAGCAGAGCGTTTATCCTCTCCGCCGCGGAATAATCACTCGATATGACTGTTACGGAGGCAAGCGTCGGCAGGGTATCGTCCCGCTTTTCAGCGGCCGCGCCATCGTTTGAAAGGCGCAGGGGTATAACGCTTGAAAGCTCCCTGCCGTCGGTCTCGACACTGCCTATGACAGCGTGCACTCCGAAGGCACGCTCGATGTTCTCCTCAGTGACTATGCTTGCGGTGCTGCCGTATTGAACTTTGCCGCCGGCAAGCAGCAGCGCCTTATCCGACCTTTGCAACGCGTGCTCGGGGTAGTGGGTGTTGAATATGCAGCCCATGCCGCTATGGGTTAGCTTCGAGAGAGTATCGAGCACTATGAGCTGGTTTTTGAAGTCAAGATTGGATTCCGGCTCGTCGAGTATGAGTATGCCGGGCTCCGAAGCGAGCGCCCTTGCTATGAGCACCATTTGCAGCTCTCCCCCGCTCATCTGGCTGCAGCTTTTGTCCCTGAGCGAAATTATTCCGAGGCTCTGCATTACGCTCTCGGCAAGCTCGATATCGGTCTTCTTCGGAGTGGAGAATACGCCGATCCTGCCCGTTCTTCCCAGCAGTACGGTTTCCAAAGCCGTAAATGCAGGCGAAGCCGACCTTGCCTGAGGCACATATGCGACGCTCGTCCAAAGCCTGCGTTCTGACATGGAGGCGATATTTTCTCCATCCAAAAGGCTCCCTCCGGTGCGCCATTTCAAAAGGCCCATTATGCACTTCAACAGCGTGGTCTTGCCCGCGCCGTTGGGACCGAGTACGGAAAGGAGCTCGCCGCCAGAAACCTCAAAGCAGACGTTTTCAAACAGCGGACTGCCGTTTTTATAGGCAAAGCTGCCGTTTTCGACCGAAAGCATCACAGCCTCCACCCCCCTGATCTGCGCATCAGCACAATAAAGAAGGGCGCGCCTATTATGGCTGTGAGTATTGAAATGGGTATCTCCGCCGCCGAGGCCGACCTTGCGACGGTATCGACCAAAACGAGGAACGCCGCGCCGAGACTGACTGCGGCGGGCAAAAGCAGCACGTGATTGCTGCCGAATTTCATCCTGCACATATGCGGTATCAAAAGGCCGACCCAGCCTACCTGACCGCACATGGAAACGCACGAGGCTGTCATGGCGGTTGCGCAAACCACAGCAACGGCTCTGAGAGCTTTGATATTTGCGCCGGAGGAACGCGCTTCCTCCTCGGAAAGCGGCAAAAGATTGAGCCGCCATCTCAATAAAAGCAGCACAACTATACCGATGATTATCGGCGGAGCGCCGAAGAGGAGGTTCTTGTACCCGGCGGTTTGAAGACTGCCCATGAGCCAATAGGTTATCGCCGGAAGCTGCGACTCGTCATCGGCAACGAATTTTACGAGCGAGACCAGTGCCGAAAACAGCGAGCCTATCATTATGCCCGAGAGAACTACCGAGCTCAGGCCCCTGCCTCTGCCCGAGCCGCCAAGCCAAGTCAAAAGCACCGCGGCAATGCCGAAGGCGAACGAGCAGGCCTGTATGCCTATAAGTCCCGCTCCCATCAGTATACCCAGCGCCGCGCCGAAGCTTGCGCCGCCTGCAACGCCGAGAGTGTCCGGCGTGGCAAGCGGATTTGCAAAGAGGCTCTGGAATGCACAACCCGATACCGAAAGCCCTGCTCCCGCAAGCAGCGCCAGGAGTATTCGCGGCAGGCGTATGTTCATAACGGTAAGCTCGACCACGCCGCTTGTAAGCTGCTCCCCGCTTATCCTTCCGCGTATAGCAAGAAATACCTCCCGCGGGGAGAGCATTATCCTGCCAATGCAGAGAGCCGCCGCAGCCGCAAGTATTGGCAGCAGTATGAGAACGAGCTTTGCTCCTATTGTTAATTTGCAGCTTCTTTCCCTCATGCCTTTGTGATAACGTTTGAATAAGCCGCCTTGGAGGTGACGCCGGAAATACGACCAATGCTTCCGCAGAGGGCATTTATCATATCCTGCGGCGCGTCAACGGCGACGCTTATTATGCTGACGCCCTTTTGCCTGTACGGTATGCCCATTCTGCCGATAATATAAGCGCCGTACTCATGCAGTATGGAGTTGAGCTGAGGCGCCGCGCCTGCATCATCGACTATTATGCTGATGACCGCTACCCTTGTTTCCATAAAAAACCTCCGAATAAAAAAGCCTGCCGCACCGATAAAATGAAGGCACGGCAAGCAAAAGGTCAACATATAAGCCGCAGCTTTCACTCAGAGCGATGCTCTTAATGTCAGATACAAGCAGAATATAACACATCCCGTCCCCTAAGTCAACAAGTATTGACAGGCGCGGGCTTTAAGCTCCGGCAGGCGGAGGAGCTGAGCGATCCTGCTTGCCGCTCTCCTCGGCATGGACGTAAGTGTTGGGCGAATAGGTAGACAGCTTCGCCCTTTCGCGCATCGCCCCGTACGCCTCGGCGCAAAGCTTTTGCCTCGCCGCGCGCGGGTCGACTGTTTTATC
>CALEPU010000176.1 GCA_937913075.1 uncultured Clostridia bacterium | reverse complement strand
TGAAGTATCTGGAAAAATAATTTGCCATATTATCACTATAGGTATCATCATCGCTATCATTGTTAATGTAATGCTTCACTTCGTGAAAAATAGATAGTCTCTGTCTGCCAATAGATGCAATATGATCATTGTAAAAAATCGTAGGAGGAGTTTGCCGTGTCGGAGGTGAATAGAACGCATCCATCGAGCGCTTCATAAGCGACAGATCAATTCCGTTCACCTTGCTGTCCTGATTCAGATCTGCAATTTCAAACTGTTCCTTTGTGAACGGCTCAACCGTCAGCAGATATTTTTGCAGCAGCACGACAGCGGCGATAAGCGCGCCCATTATGAGAACCGCCCAAAGATCACGCCGGTGCAGCTTTAAAACGCGCAGGCGCGTGCGCCCTTCGCCGCCGTGATAACAGCGGCTCTCCATAGCGAGCGCCAGCTCCTCCGCACGGCGGAAGGAGTTGATGAAAAGGGGTATCAGTATAGGCAGCATTGCCTTTGCTCTTTTAAAAACGTTGCCGCTTTCAAGATCGGCGCCGCGCGAAAGCTGCGCCTTCATTATCTTGTCCGATTCCTCCAACAGAGTGGGGATGAAGCGCAGAGCTATCGTCATCATCATGGCAAGCTCGTGCGCGGGGAATTTTATAACTTTGAGAGGCGTCAGCAAAAGCTCAAGTCCCTCGGTAAGCGCGACCGGCGTCGTAGTCAATGTCAAAAGCGAAGAACCCGTGACAAGCGCGATAAGCCTCAGCACTATGAAAACCGCCTGCCGTATGCCTCCGGTCGTTATGGTGATAAAGCGCCAGTGGAGGAGCTGCGTCCCCGTCCTTATCATAAAAAGGTTCAGCAAAAACATAATAGGCAAAAGCCATTTCATGGGCTTTATCGCCTTGAATACGTAGCTCAAGGGCACGCGTGACATTGCCGTCATAAACAGCATAAAGCCTATAACGAGAGCGAATACCCATACCTCTTTGACAAGAAATACGGCCACGATATACATTATGAGCAGTATCAGCTTCGTGCGCGGGTCGAGCCTGTGCGCAACGGAGTCGGCGGGGAAGTATTGACCCAGAGTGATATCGTTAAGCATCCTTACCCCTCCGCCCAAGCGCTCCGATAGCCTCGATCAGCGCCTCGTTGGTATAGATATCGGAGCCTATTTTTACGCCTCTGCGCCTGAGCTCTGCCGCCATACGGGCGGCAAAGGGCGCATCGAGCCCCATCTCGTTAAGCTCCTCCGCCCGGCAGAATACCTCCGCCGGAGT
Source organism: uncultured Clostridia bacterium (assembly GCA_937913075.1). Classification (GTDB taxonomy): domain Bacteria; phylum Bacillota; class Clostridia; order Christensenellales; family CAG-138; genus UBA3857. The sequence continues at coordinate 7,416 of CALEPU010000176.1, read as the reverse complement.
GGCGTTTGCGTATATCTCGCCGTCGCGCAGGATAACGACCCTGTCCGCAGCGTGCGCTATATCGTCCATGGAATGACTGACCATCACCACGGCGCAGCCAAGCTTTTTGCGGAAGTCCGAGATCATGTCGAGCACGGCGCGTCTTCCGGCGGGATCGAGCCCCGCCATTGGCTCGTCAAGCACGAGATACTTTGGATACATGGCGATGATGCCGGCAAGCGCGGCGCGGCGCTTTTCACCGCCCGAGAGCTCGAAGGGAGACTTCTCGGCAAACTCCGCCTCGTCAAGCCCGACAAGCCGCATTGCCTCGCGCACCCTTTGGTCTATCGTCTCCTCATCGAGCCCCATGTTGCGGGGACCGAAGCTGATGTCCTTGTAGACCGTCTCGTCAAACAACTGATAATCGGGGTATTGGAATACCATGCCGACGAGCGAGCGTCCCTGCTTCCTTTGCTTTTTGTCGCTCATGTCAAAGCCGTCCACCGTAACTCTTCCGCTCGTTGGCTGCATGAGCCCGTTGAGCTGTTGGATAAGGGTGGACTTACCGCTGCCGGTATGACCGATGAGCCCCAAAAACTCGCCGTCGTTTATCGTCAGCTCGATATCCTTCAAGGCGGTATGAGCGTTGATGCTCCCGCTCTGGTAAGTATAAGTCAGTTTTTCAACAATAATGGGCATAGCCTGTCCGCGATCTCCTCAATAGTCATGGCGTCGCCGCAATCGGCAATGCCCTTAGCCAAAAGCTGTTCCCTGAGCTCAACTGCGGCGGGAACATCCAACCCGATGCTTCGCAGATGCTCACCTTGGCGGAATACCTCCGCCGGAGTGCCCTGCATGTCTATCCTGCCGCCGTTCATCACTATGACGCGGTCGGCTCCGACAGCCTCCTCCATGTATTGGGTTATCATCACAACGGTGATGCCCTCCTCACGGTTAAGCCTGCGGACTATATCAAGAATATCGCGCCTGCCGATGGGGTCGAGCATCGCCGTCGCCTCGTCAAGCACCAGCACGCGCGGCTTCATTGCGAGCATGCCCGCTATCGCGATCCTCTGCTTTTGTCCGCCGGAGAGCATGTGCGGAGCGGATGAGGCGTACTCCTCCATGCCGACGGCGGCTATGGCTCCGTCAACAAGCGGGATCATCTCTTCCGTCGGTATGCCGAGGTTCTCGGGTCCGAATGCGACGTCCTCGCGCACGACGGTGGTTACAAGCTGATTGTCGGGATTTTGGAATACCATACCGACATGCCTGCGTATTTCCAGCAAGTGGGTGTCATCCGCAGTGTCCATCGTGTCGACAAATATGCTGCCGGAGGAGGGCAGAAGCAGCGCGTTGAGCATCCGCGCAAGCGTGGACTTGCCGCTGCCGTTATGCCCCACGATGCAAAGAAATTCACCGTCGGCAACGTCGAAGCTCACGTCCTGCAGGGCGGGGCGGGGCGCGTCGTCGTAGGTGAAGCTGACGTTTTTTATAGAGAGCATTTTTACTCCTGTTACACGGCGAATATTCCGCCGCAGATCAAAACAAATTAACAATGTATTATATAACAAACAGCGACGCATTGCAAATATACTTTGCAGACGCTTGAAAAACGATTATATATCTTGAAAAACTGTTGCTATGAACTGAATAAAACAGTAAAATAAGGAGGTCAGAACGAGAGCCGAATAAGGCTCAATTAACATTACGGAGGATATTATGGCTATTAAAACATTTGATGAGCTCGTTGCCCGTGTTAAGAGCGGCAAGCGCCGCACCGTTGCGCTGGTCTGTGCCGATGACGCCCATGCGCTCGAGGCGATAATCCATGCAAAGGATCTCGTGGATTCCGTTCTCGTCGGCGAAAAGGAAAAGATCGAGGCAGTGCTCGTTTCACTCGGTCAAAACCCCGCAGATTTCAACATCGTTCAGGTCCCCGAGGGGATGCACCCCAGCGTATGCGCCGCAAAGCTCATCAAAGAGGGTAAAGCGGATTTCCTTATGAAGGGCAAGATAATGACAGGCGCTATGCTCAAAGGCGTTCTGGATCCCGAGGCAGAGCTCAGGACCGGCTCCCTCATGAGCCATTGCATGATGGTCGAGGTTCCCGGCTATCATAAGCTTATCTGCGTCACCGACGGCGGTATGTGCACCTATCCCGACCTCGAGAAGAAGGTCAAGATCGTTGAAAATGCCGTCAACTTCTTCCATAAGCTCGGTTATGAAAAGCCCAACGTAGCCGCTCTCTGCGCTATCGAGACCGTCAATCCCAAGATGCAGGAGACTGTCGACGCCGCCGAGCTCAAGCGCATGAGCCTTGAGGGCGAGCTGCCTGACTGCTACGTCGAGGGCCCCATCTCCTACGATCTTGCTATGGTACCCGAGCTTTCCGCCATCAAGGGCTATGAGTGCCCCTGCACAGGCGATTTCGATATACTGCTCGTGCCCGAGATCGTTGTCGGCAATGTTCTCGGCAAGGCGCTCGTCTATACCGCAGGCGGCAGGATGGCAGGTCTTATCATGGGCTGCAAGGTGCCCATAGTGCTTGCCTCCCGCGGCTCCAGCGCCGAGGAGAAATATTATTCCCTCGCACTCGGCGCAGGCTTCGCCGGCTAAGGTAAGGCTATGGCAAAGAAAGAACGCATTCTCGTTATAAATCCCGGCTCCACCTCCACAAAGCTTGCCGTCTTTGATGATAACGAGAAGATAATGTCCGCATCGGTATCCCATCCGCTCGATGAGGTAAAGCACTTCACATGGGTAATGGATCAGTTCGATTACAGGATGGGTCTTATCAAAAAGGCGCTTGCCGATAACGGCATCGCGGAGGAAAGCCTCACTTGCGTTATGGCAAGGGGAGGGCTGCTGCCTCCGGTGCCGTCCGGCGCTTTTAAGGTCAATAAGGATATGGTCGATTACTTCTACGCTCAGAAGGTAAACACCCATATCTCCAACCTCGCTTGCGTGCTCGCGGACGCTATTGCCAAGCCGCTCGGCATACCGGCTATGGTATACGACCCTGTCGCCGTTGACGAGCTTGACGATATCTCACGCATCACAGGCATGCCCGAGATACCCAAAAAGAGCCGCGGCCACGTTCTAAACTCCCGTGCTATGGCGAGGAAGTGCGCCGAGGAAGTCCTCGGCAAAAAAATAGAGGACTGCACTATAATCGTGCTTCATATCGGCGGCGGATGCTCGGCTTGGCTCTCCCACAAGGGCAGGCTGATAGACTGCTATTCCGATGACGACGCCGGCTTTGCGCCGGAGCGGTGCGGCAGACTTCAGGCAATGGATCTTGCCATGCTTTGTTACAGCGGCAAGTACACCAAGGAGGAGATGAGCCGTTACATCCGCGGCAACTCCGGCTTGAAGGCATACCTCGGCACAAGCGACGGACGCGAGATCGAGGCGATGATCGAAGGCGGCGACGAAAAGGCGCGTCTTCTTTACGACGCAATGGCGCTCTCGCACGCAAAGGGCATTGCGGAGCTTGCGGCTGTCGTAAACGGCAAGGTCGACCGCATAGTTGTCACCGGCGGTCTCGGTCACGATAAGATCTTCGTCGGCATGCTCGTGCCACGTATCGAATGGATTGCTCCCGTTGAGGTCATGGCCGGTGAGTTTGAAATGGAGGCGCTTGCCGCAGGCGGGCTCAGGGTTCTCCGCGGCGAAGAGCAGGCACACGATTTTGTCTGGCAGCGCTGACAAAAACCGATTTTATTCCGGGGGCGGGGCATTGCTGCCTCGCCCTTAAACCTTGACAAATGGCAAACATCGAAAACAGAAGGTTAAAGCGCAAATTGGGCATGATAGGCGCCGCGGTGGGCGGCGCGGTATTGCTTGCGGGCTTGATAATGCTCGCGATATTGCTGCCGCGCACCCGCGCAAAAACAACGGCGCAGGGAGAGCAGGCTGCTGTATCGCCTGCTGCCACAGAGGAGACTGCTCTGCCGACAGCCGCGGCCGAAGCTCCGGAGCTATCCGCCGCAAGCGTCGAGCCTTCCGCGAGTAACGCAAAGGAAGCTGATCCGCAAGCTTCCGCGCCGACCGCCGCTCCGACCGCAGACGCAGCTTCCGAGCCTTCTTCGCCGGACGCATCGGATGACACGGGGTATTTGACAACGCCGATCCCTCTGCAAACGACTGAGGACCGCAGCTCCGCGCTCGTGCTCATAAGCGCGAAGCAGGAGTATACCGCCTCCGGCAGCCCGTATACCTTTGCGGAGGGGAGCAGTGCAATGACCTTCGTCAACAATACCGACGGCAATATGTTCGCTGCATATATAGACGTCGGCGGTATGAGCGTTGCCGAGGCGACCGTGAACGGTTCTGCCGTGCGCTTTTACGTCGACGATAACGGCGTACTCGTATTGCCATTCGGCAACGAGCTCGTTCCCGGTCGGTCGGCAGAGCTGTTCTTCACCTTCTCGGGCAATATCTGCGGCACGCTGAAATTGCCGCGCCCGGCTTATGATACGGTTTACGATATCGTTTGCTGTATCGGCTCAAAGCTTACCGTATCCGCATCCGCCGGGGAGCTTACAGATAACGGCGCCGGAGCTTACACGCTGAATGCCGTCGGCGTGTCGGAGGTCGTTTTGAACCTCGGTTAGCAGGATAGGCTTCACCCCGCCATATTCAAAGGAACGAAAGGCACAATAACGCAAAGCTCACGCGAGGGCGCGCTCATCATGGGCGTGCCGTTTTGTTTTATCTCGGGATGCAAAGCGACTATGTAGTAGCTGTACATCGCACCGGGCAAAGCCGATTTATCGGTATAGCTCATGTAGCCGCTTCGCCCGCTGAACTCTGCAAGCAAGGTCTCGCTGCCGTCCGGCGAGCGTCTTAAAAGTCGGTAGCTGAATATAAAGCTCTCCGCAGTGAAGGAGATAACCGGTTCGCCCGCACTGTTGATGCTCCAGCCGAGCTCCGAGGGCGGCAGCGGCTCCCGCCAATAGCCGTTTACCCCTTTGGGCTCCGTACCCGAAATAAAGTATTCCTTTCGTGCGTATTCCAACGGGGTCAGCTCGTTTGCAAGATATATCCTGTTTTCCGAAGCGGCATAGGTGTCTATTGTGCACTCCTCGACGTCCTCCGGCTTTTCAAAATCCGGGCATGCTCTGTCATGATATATACCCTCGAAAACCTTGCCCAAAAGTACGGCGGGAAAGCTCCCTCCAACGGCGTCCTCCGGCAGGCTCCCGCTTGCGGCGTTGTCCGTGCCCATCCAGCAGACGGCGGTATATTCGCTTGTAAAGGCAGCGCACCACGCGTCGCGCACGCCGCCCGCATCAACAGCGGTGCCGGTCTTTGCGGCAATGCCGAGCCCCGTCGCTGCAAGCCTCTTGCCCGTGCCTTCGGCCGCGACGCTTTGCAGCATCGAGGTCAGTATGTAGGCGTTTTCGCGGCTCATCACTCTCTCGCCGGATAAGCTTCTATCGTAAATCAGCCTCCCGTCTGCGGAGATGATCCGCTCTATCGCTGTTGGCTTTATATAGACCCCTCCGTCCGCAATAGCGCAGTATGCTCCTGCCATCTCAATGGGGGAGACCCCGTGAGTAAATCCGCCGAGCGCAAGCGCAAGGCCGACGGACTCGCCTTCAAATGATATCCCCATTCTTTGAGCAAACATTACCGCATTCGGCAGCCCTACGTCGGCAAGCACGCTGACAGCGGGAATGTTCAATGACCTTGTGACTGCCTCGCGCAGCGTCACCACGCCGTAGTATTTGCCGTCGGAATTGCGCGGGCTGTAATCACCGAAGCTCTTAGGCTCATCTACAAGCAGTGTTGCGGCGGTGTAACCGCGGCATTGCAGCGCAGGCGCATATACCAGCACGGGCTTTATAAGCGAGCCCGGCTGCCGTTCGATGTCCACCGCTCTGTTAAGAGAACCGCTCTCGTACGCGCCGCGCCCGCCGAGCATTGCGGCGATGCTCCCGTCGCTCCTCAATACGGCGAGAGCCCCCTGCGCGTTTTCCGCGGGGAAGCTTGTGTCGTCGTTCATAAGCTCCGAGCAGAGCTCTGAAAGACCGCTGTCGAGAGTGGTATAGACCTTCATTCCGGATTTTGTCAGCTCGTCAACGTCCATATCGAGCAGCTCAGCCGCTTCGCGGACAGCGTAGTCGATAAAGCATGTGCGCTCTGCGGGAAACTCACGAAGAATAACACATTCCTCACCCAGCGCTTGACTCAGCTCCGAGTCGTTTAAATACCCGTTTTCGTGCATTTTCCTCAAAATGCTGTCGCGCCGTGCAAGCGAGGCTTCCAAATCAATATGCGGCGCGTATACCGAGGGACTTTTTAAAATTCCCGCAAGCTGCGCCGCCTGTGCCGTCGAAAGCTCCGAAGCGTGTCTGCCGAAATATCCGAGGGAAGCAGCCTCTATGCCGTAATAGCCTCCGCCGAAATAGACATAGTTCAAGTACATTTCGAGTATTTCGTCCTTGCTGAAATTCATTTCGAGCTCATGAGCCAGCACTGCTTCCTCTAACTTTCTGTCAAGCGTCTTCTCATTGGAAAGATGAGAGAGCTTTATAAGCTGCTGGCTTATAGTCGAGGCGCCCTGCACGTAACCTCCCGCCTTGATATCAGCCCACGCCGCGCCGAGTATGCGGTAAAGATCGACTCCTTCATGTTTAAAAAAGCGGTTGTCCTCTGCTGAAATAAAGGCGTTGACCGTGCTTGGCGAAAGCTCCTCCAAGCCTACCCGGATCCTTTTGACTGCGCCCGCCGCGCATATAAGTCCGCCGTCGCTGTCGTAAACCAGCAGACTTCTGTCGCAGTCAAGTATGAGCTTCGGATCGAAACCGTGCCATTCGTCGAATTTAAACACCGCTGAGGCGGCAATAAGCAAGCCCGCTATTATCAACAGCAGTATTCCAAGACATATCTTCAAGCCGCTCCTGCGGCGTTTTTTCTTAATTTCCCTGTCCATCGAAATAAGCTCCTTTGCTTTTTTATTCTGCCACGGGAGCCGCGCTTGCATATAAGGTATTAATTGGTTATAATGCTTTTATAATTCTTTTTCGGAGGTTTTTATGTTAAAGCATATAGTAATGTGGCGCTTTGCCGATGAAGCCTGCGGGCATACGAAGCAGGAGAATATGGACTTCGTCTCAAAGGGGCTTTTAAGCCTTTTGGGGGTCGTTCCGAGCCTCAGAGACGAGCAGGTCGGGCAGGACGTCCTTCATTCGGATATGTCCTATGATATGTGCCTCGTCTGCACCTTTGACGATATCGAGGGCATGCTGGCCTATAAGGTCCATCCCGAGCACGTCAAGGTCGCGGATTATATCGCCAAGGTCAAGACCGATAGAGTTGTTATAGACTACGAGTATTGATCGAAATAAAAACGAGGCTGTTGCATTAATGCTCAAAAGCAGCTTCCGTGCAGCAGTCGTCCTCGAACGCAAGTAATTTCGGCAGACG
>CALEPU010000175.1 GCA_937913075.1 uncultured Clostridia bacterium | reverse complement strand
TGATATGAACAAAAAGCGGGCGGTGCATTTGCACCGCCCGCAGTTGGTCGTTTGGAAATCAGTCGGCAAGCACCGCGGTGAACGCAACCTTAGCGGGAGCCTTTAAGACCGACGTCATAGAGGTATTGCCGAGCTTCATGGAAAGCTCTGCGGCAGTACCGTTGATGGCCTCGGGAGCCTCACCATCGCCGATCCAGTCGCCAACGCCGACGCCGTCGATAATGAGAGTGTACTCATCGAAGCAGTCGAAGTGACGGAAGGCGATACGGACGTCCTGACCCGCATAATCGGAGACGTTGATAACGTGCTCGGTCAGGGAAGCGGTGTCCATAATGGTCTCGTACAGAACGACGAAGTCCTCGGTGTTCTCTGCGCCTGCGGGAGCGATCAGAACCTGATAATGCTCGTCGATATCAGCGCCTGCGCCCTGGTTAGCGGAGGATACCCAGAAGGAGAGGTACTTCTCGCCCTCACCGATGGTGAAGTCGGGGCTGAACATCCAGTTATCGGGATAGAGGACCTCCTGGTTCCAGGAGTAGGATACGGCGGCCTTGGAGCCGTCATAGTACAGACCGCTGGAGAAGTAATCGACACCCCAGTTGTTGCCGTCGCCGTCGGCGTCGAGCACGGTCCAGTTGAAGGCGCCCTCGAAGTTGTCATAGAAATCAACGGGGTCTACCACGGACTCGGGAACGGGATACTGGTAGGTGAACATACCGATGGGATACAGACCGTCGAAGACGGGACCCATATCGAGGAAGTCACCGGTGTTGATCTTGATGCAGATAAGGTGCATCTGGCTGTAATACTGGATATCGGAAGCAGAGGACATCCAGAAGAAGTAACCGTCGCAGTAAGAACCGCTCTGCGGCATAAAGCTGCCGGTATCGGTGTCAACGGGATCGATGCCGTAGTAGCCAATGTCCTTAGCTTCGCCGGTCTCCATATCGAGAAGGCCAAGGTAACCGAAGGCGTCAACGATGTAGCAGTTGCCGTCATCGTCGAAGTCCATGGCCACAACACCGTACCTGGGCTCGCAAGCGAGGGCAGCGGTCTTGGTCTCGGGATCGATGGCGTAGATGTTGCCTGCCAGCTCTACACCGTACAGGGTATCGGTGGTGGGATCGTAAGCCATCTCGGTGATGATCTGACAGCCGGAGATGGTGCCGACGAGCTTGCGGCTGCCCCAAGCGGAGATGTCGGAAGCGTCGTAACGGTAGAGCTGGTTGTTGCCGTTCATGCCGTATACGTAGGTGCCGGTGTAGGTAGCGGCATAGTAATCGGCTGTATCGGAGGTAACGCCGCCGCCGTAATACAGGCTGTCAAGATCGTCAGTGGAGAAGCGTACCCAAGTCTGGCTGTTGAGGTTCTTGCCGTAGGCATAGAGGTCAGCAGAGGGTACGTTGACGCCGGCATGGCTCCAGCTCATATCCTCAACGAGCTCGATGCCGTCCTCGGTGATAGCGTAGAGCGCCTCGTTGCCGGCATAGTCGCCGACGCAGATGAAGGCAGCACCCTCGGTCTCAAGCTCGACCTCGGTGGTCATGCCGCGCTCCTCCTCAAAGACGCCGGTGCCGTCGATCTCGCCGTCGAGCACGAGCTCGCCGTTGATCATCTCGCCCGCCCATGCGCCGATGTAAGCGACGTAGTGGTTATCGGTAACGGAGAAGGAGCCGTCCTCATTGAGGGTTACAACGGGAGCCTCGCCATCGACGAATACGGGGATATCCCAAACGCCGTTGACGTTCTTAGCGGCATCCTCGAATGCCTCGGTGGTAACGGCGCCGTTGTTGGAAAGCTCTGCATAGGCATGGATAACGAGATCCTGACCGATGTAGGGCTCGGCGTTCCAGTTGGGCATGAGCATATCGTTTACGCCGCACTGGATCCAGTAGCCGCCGTTGACGTAGTAGAAGCCCTTGCGGACCTGCTCTTCCTCGCGCAGCACGCCGATGAGGTTGCCCTCGGCGTCCAGGAGCTCATAAGCCATGTAGGAAGCGTTCCTCATGAGGCCGATATAGATGGTATCGGCAGTATCGAGGAAGCCGTCGCCATTGGGGGATACGGCGTTACGATCCGTCATGTAGTAGCTCATATCCTCGGTCTCAACGTAGGGGTTGATGCCGAGACCGTAAGCCTCGGTGCCGGAAACGGAGCCGATGAAGTTGTCATACGGGTTGCTGTTGACGCTGAAGTCCTCATAGTAGTAACCGTAATCGAACATGGGAACGTCATAGTTCCAGTCGCCATAGAAGGCGAGATAGGGGATGGACAGATCCTGACCCTCGACCTCCGCGAAGAGGGAGTCGTCAATGAGGCCCATTGCGCAGCGCATGATAAGCAGAGCATCCTGCATGTTGACGGCGCCGTCACAGTTGACGTCGGCAATAGCGGCGTTCTCAAGGTCAGCGATACCCATAGCGTAACGCATGACTGCAAGAGCGTCGTTAGCGGTGATTTCGCCGTCGCCGTCAACGTCGCCAAGCTGACCCTCGGCGGAATCAAGGGTAATATAGCCCTCGATATAGGCGCCGGAGATGTAGTAATACTCGATATACTCAACGATATCATCGGTAAGAGTAACGGTAACGGTGACCTCCTTGCTCTCGCCCGCGGGTACGCGGATGATGTCGGGCATATCAAGATCACAGTACTCGGTGATGTCCCAATCCTGCTGGGTGAAGCCGACAACGAGGTTGCCCTCATTGTCAAGAGCTAAGCCGGTGAGGTCGTCGATCTCGACTATGGGCTTGATGTCGAATGCGAGCTCGGTGTCGCCGAAGTTGTTGACGGTGAAGGTCATCTCGTAAACGCCGGTCCTATCGGGATCGTCGCCGAGCTGGAGCTTGGGCCTGTCGACGTCGGCAACGCTGAGGTAAGCGGTGGTGGTGGTGGCAGCAGCCAGATCCATCATACCGGCGCCCTGCTTACGGACGGAAGCGGTGTCGCCGCCCTCGTCTGCAACGGGCTTAGCGGTGCTCATGAGGATGGCGTCAACAAGGTGCTGCTTCTCAGCGGCAGTCGCATTGGGGAACATATCGTTGACGTAAGAGGAAACGATAGCCATACCGCCGGCTACGTGGGGGGCGGACATGGAGGTACCGCTCCAGACCTCATAGTAGTCGGAGGAGATGTTGGGGCTCGTGGAGGAATAGATGTTGCCGCCGGGGGTCTTGAGCAGATAGTTGACGGCCTTGTCGTCCATATCCTCGGGGAACTTGCCCCGGATGTCCTCCTCCGCCGTCACGAGACAGGTGCGGTCGAAGGAATCCAGCACCACGATCTCGCAGTCTCCCACCTTCACGGTATCTCCGGGCCGGACCGTAACGCACCGCTCGGCGGGCACGCCGTAGCTCAGCCACTTTTCCACGCACTTCCTGGGGCCGATGAAGGGCACGTCCTTATCCACGTTTTTGAGGACCGCCGCGGCGAAAAACGGGTCGATGTGGTCGTTGTGGTAATGTGTGGAGAGAACGGCGTCCACATTCGTCACCGCGAAAGGATCGTACACGATGGGGGCTGCCCGCAGGTT
>CALEPU010000174.1 GCA_937913075.1 uncultured Clostridia bacterium | reverse complement strand
ACCCCCGCAGACGAGCCTTGCGGAAGTAAATAGCAGAAAAAATTCCCGCAAAAAATCGAACTGCGCGAAATTAGCTCTTGTTTATATGCGGTCGTATGTGTTATAATTAATTGTTATAAAAGAGGGTCTTGTACCCAAAGTCCGCTTTTGCGGAGGAAGGGAGTGTTTATTTAATGCTTATCGAAAGATGCAACAAGCTTATCGCCGCATTGGCGGAGCAGGGCGTTGACGGCGCCATAATCACCCACGGCACCAACATCCGCTACTTCTCCAATTTTACAAGCGATGAGTCCGTGCTTGTTATTTCAAAGGACAGGCGCGTGCTTTTGACGGATTTCCGTTACACCATTCAGGCCAAGGAGCTGAGCGCTCCCGCATTTGAGATAGTGGAGACCTCGCGTGCTATCGCCACCGACGAGATCGCCGCCGTGCTGAAAGAGGCGGGCATAAAGAGGTGCGCCTTTGAGGACGGGTATCTTACCGTGCGCGAGTTCAACAACTACAAGGAGCTGCCCGTGGAGCTCGTTCCCATGACTCCCGTTATCGACAGGTGCCGCCTCGTTAAGAACGACTTCGAGGTCGAGTGTCTTAAAAAGGCACAGTCCATTGCGGACGCCGCCTTTGCCGAGCTTGTCACCAAGATACATGCGGGAATGACCGAGAAGGAAGTCGCAAACGAGCTCGACCATCTTTTGAGGGTACACGGCGCTGAGGAGAACTCGTTTGATACCATAGTCGGCTCCGGACCCAACGGCGCGCTTTGTCATGCTACCCCCGGTCAGCGCAAGCTTCAGGAGGGCGATCTCGTCGTCATCGACTTCGGCTGCAAGTACATGGGCTACTGCTCCGACATGACGAGGACCGTCGCCATAGGCGAGCCCTGCGACGAGCTTAAAAAGATCTACAACATCGTACGCCGTGCTCAGCAGGCAGCGCTTGACGCTTTAAAGCCCAACATGAGCGCGAAGGAGCTTGACAAAATCGCCCGCGACGTTATCGCCGCCGAGGGCTATGGCGAGTGCTTCGGTCACTCCTTGGGTCACGGCTTCGGGCTTGATATTCACGAGGCGCCCTATGCTTCCACAAGGTCCGCCGATACCCTCATACCCGGCGCCACCATCACCGTTGAGCCAGGCATCTACGTCGAGGGCTTGGGCGGCGTCCGCATAGAGGACGACTGCGTTTTGACCGAGGACGGCTATATAGACCTCGCACATACCGGCAAAGACATGATAATCATCTGACCTTATGCGGAACCGTCCGCTTCGGTATAGATAAAACTAATTACTATTTGGAGGTAACTTATGATTTTAGCAGGCGATTTTCGCAAAGGTGTGACCGTTGAGATCGACGGTCAGGTTTGGAGCATTGCAGATTTCCAGCACGTTAAGCCCGGCAAGGGCGCGGCTTTTGTCCGCACCCGTCTGAAAAACGTCATGACCGGCGCAGTGCTTGAAAAGACCTTCTCCCCCACCGACAAATATCCCACCGCTCATATCGAGACCCGCGAGATGCAGTATCTTTACAACGACGGCTCTCTCTACACCTTCATGGACGTTGAGAACTATGAGCAGCTCGAGCTCAACTACGAGCAGGTCGAGGACGCCATCAACTTCATCGTTGAGAACATGAACGTGACCATCCGCTTCTATAAGGGCAAGGCGTTCTCCGTTGCGGCTCCCAACTTCGTTGAGCTTACCGTAACCGAGTGCGAGCCCGGCGTAAGAGGCGACACCGCGACCAACGTCACCAAGCAGGCAACCGTTGAGACGGGTTACACCCTCAACGTGCCTCTGTTCGTAAACGAGGGCGATCGCATCCGCATCGACACCCGTTCCGGCGAGTATATGGAGCGCTGCTGATATGAAAGAGAAGATTGCATACCTGCGCGGGCTTATGGACGGCATGAAGCTTGCCGACGACGATAACGGCAAGCTGCTCCGTGCCATTGCCGACTGCCTTGACGCCATTGCGGACGAGGTCGAGGTCGAGTCCGCCCGTACCGACGTCATTGAGGAGCAGATCGACATCATCGGCGAAGAGGTCGACGATCTGGACGAGATCATTGATGAGCTCCTTGACGACGAGGATGAGGACGACGAGGACGATTACGAGTATGACTATGAGGACGACTTCGAGGACGAAGACGACGAGCTCTTCCCCATCCCCGAGCGTCGCGGTCACGGTCCCCGTCACGGGCATTGCGGGCACGGTCCCCATCCTCACGGCGGACATTGCTGCCATCACCATGAGTTCATTGATGACGACGAGGATTTCGACGGCGAGGCTTTCCTCGATTCGCTCAATTTCTTCACCTGCCCCAACTGCGGTGAGATAGTGCCCATCGACGACGATATGCTCAAAGCGGAGAGCGACCCCATTTGCCCCCGCTGCAACTCTCACATATTCGGCGCAGACAAGCCCGAGGAGACCGGCGAGGATAAGGAGTAAGCTAAGGGCTTAGTTAAACTTCCGGCAATATGCAGACGCGGTCAAGTGCCGCGTCTGTTTTTGTTGCGCTTGGTTTCGCGGCGTGTTATAATAGGGCAGAATAAAGGCTTTATTGGCGGACGGAGGGATAATTTGACCGCATTTGCATTTAAGCTCATAGCTTGCATCACAATGCTGATAGATCACATTGGGCTCGTGTTTGAGGAGCCGCTTGCAGAGGTGCATCCGCTGCTGCCCATAATATGCAGGCTTATAGGGCGCATGGCGTTCCCGCTGTTTGCCTTCGGCATAGGCGAGGGCGCGACGCACACCTCCTCCCCGAAGAAGTATCTTTTGAGGATGTTTTTGTTTGCTTTGATAGCGCAGGCGCCGTTTATGCTGATGGTCGGCACTCATCATAAAATTACGAGCATGACCTTATTCAACAGCGAGGTGCCGATATACACGGGCGGCTCCGTTATGGTAACCTTGTTCTTGGGGCTCAGCATCTGCATTGCGATACATGAGGGCAGGCATTTCGGCGCTGCTTTGGCCTTGGCCTTCGGCTACGCCTTCGACCGCGTCATCGGCATGGACTACGGCATACTCGGCGTGCTGTTTATAGTTGGGCTTTATTTTGCGAGGGGCTCGCGTATAGGTCGCTCGCTGGTGCTGATACTTTTTGCGGTATGCTTCTACATAACGCCGATCAGCAGCTTCATCTCGCAGGCTGTGAGCGGCGTGCGCCCGCTTGAAATAGGACAGCAGCTCTTCAAATTCTTTGCAATGTGTCTTCCCGCGGTGCTGCTGCTTTTCTACAACGGCAAGCCGGGCAGGAAGGCCAAGCTCTTTACCTATTGCTTCTATCCGCTGCACATGGCGGTGCTTTGGGCGATATACGCGGCTATCAATTTTTTTTGAGGTAGGATATGCGATTTTCACCGCTTTACAGCGGCTCTTCCGGCAACTGCTCCGTGATTACCGCAGGCAGCACTCGCGTGCTTGTGGACGCGGGAATGACGGGCAAGGCGATAGAGACTGCGCTCGGGCAGGTCGGCGTTGCCCCGCAGGAGCTTGATGCGATACTGGTAACGCACGAGCATATAGACCACATCAAGGGAGTGGGCGTGCTTTCGCGCAGGTATAACCTTCCCGTGTATGCCAACGAGGGCACTTGGAAGGCAATGGCGGAGCAGGTCGGCGGCATAGGCTTCCGCAACGTGCGCACCTTTATCACGGGACAGGATTTTTATTTAGGCGATCTTAACGTCACCCCATTTTCGACGAGCCACGACGCGGCGGAGCCGGTCGGTTACAGCTTTTTCCACAAGGGCGCGACTTTGGTTTACATGACCGACACCGGCTGCGTGAGCGAGCGTCTGCGCGAAATCGCCGCTTTTGCTGACCTTTTGTTCATAGAATCCAATCACGACGTAGGCATGCTCAAATGCGGAGCGTATCCCTATCAGCTAAAAAAGCGCATACTTTCCGATAAGGGGCATCTTTCAAACGACGCCTGCGGAGAGCTGCTTGCAAAGCTTTACGCAAAGGGCGTGCGCCGCGCAATACTCGCTCACCTCAGCCATGAGAACAACACCGAGCAGATAGCCCTGAATACCGTCTCCTCCGCGCTTGCCGCAGAGGGCATTGATATGAACGATTATTTTTTGACCGTCGCCCACAGGGACAGGGTGACCGGAATATTCGATATTTAAATTGTCAGCGGTAATACGCCGCTGCGGGAAGGACTTTTTATGTCGCTCAACAAAAAGGCTTCACTGCTGTTTTTGATATCGCTGGGGCTGTTCCTCACGCTTTCCGTGATGCTGGGCTTTGCGTCGGACAACACGACGCTTTTGCTCATACTCAACGCTTTTGCGGTATCGATACCCGCGTTTTTGATCCCCTCGATAATATACCGCAGGAAATGCGGCTTTGAGCGTTTTCACGCGCCGCGCTTCGGTATGATAATGATCGCCGTCGTTATCGGCGTCGGCTGCATACTTTTAAACGTTGCGATAGGCTGTCTCAACAGCGCCCTCACCTACGGCATTGATATCAACTCCACTGCGCTCGACGTTGAGGACAGCCTTATGAACTCGAGCCTTGCGGTCATGGTCGTTACCGTGGCAATTATTCCCGCGATAAGCGAGGAGTTTTTGATGAGGGGCGCACTGCTTGAAAGCTGGCGCCGCAAGAGCGCTGTCGGCGCTGTCTTGCTTACAAGCCTGCTGTTTGCGCTTTTGCACTCCGCACCGAGCAATATCCCGGTCTATTTTGCGATGGGTGTTGTTCTCGCACTGGTTTACAACATTACCCGCAACGTGTGGCTCTCCGTCACGGTACACTTTATCAACAACCTTCTTTCGGTGCTGGTTTCCGCGCTGTATCTCGATCCCGAGCTTATGCAGAGCCTTGAATCGCTTGATTCCTCTTCCGAGAGCCTGACCGCCTCGCAGGAGATAGCAAGCTATATCAGCGGGTTCTTCTCATATCTTTTCTTTGCGGCAATACTTATAGTACCCATGCTCTTTGCGCTGAGAGCGATATGCCGCAGGCGCGGCATAGGGATGTATGCCCCCGTTCATGAGGCAGCCGCAGCGGAACCGCGCCCAATGTTACCGCTTTACGACACGAAGACCGGCAGACCTCTCTACGAGTCGGACCCCGAAGCGCCCATATACGACGCGCAGACGGGCGAACCGCTTTACCCTGTGAGGAGCAGCGCACCGAGGTTCGACGCCAATACGGGCGCTCCCATAACTAACGCTCCGTTATACGACTCCGCAACGGGCAAGCCGCTGCAAACACAGGAAGCGGAGAGCGACGGTCTGCTTGCAAACCCGTTCATCTGGATCGCCATTGCGGTGCTGCTCGTGCTCAATATCTTCTCCGCGCTTATTGAATTCGGCGTGATCAGCTACTGACGGCTTATGAGGATAAGAATAATCTGCATAGGCAAGCTGAAGGAGATACGTCAATACATCGAGGCCGAGGAGGAGGCCGAGGAGGTCGCCAAGCACTTCCAGCGACGTGTCGGTCTTAGAGGCATACGCCGGATACACCGTTCAAGAGATGGGCAGTTTCAGTCTCACTCAAGAAGTAGCACTCGCCGCTGGCATGTATCGTCTGAATGCATATTCTTTCTACCGTTACGGCCAGAAATACAACACAGACTTGCAAGACGAAGGTAGAGAAATATCTTGTGCCAACCTCATTGCAGGCGACCACAGCATCCCCGTCATGCGTCTTGGCGACATAGATGCAGCCAGCTATGCCAACACATTAAACGAGGCTGCAGACGCCTTCGCAAACGGACACTACAAGAACTCTCTCTTGTTTGAGTTAGACGAGCCAACAACTCTCAAAATTGGGTTCCAAGGGGAGCACAACCACAACAAGTCGTGGTTTGTAGCAGGGCCCGTAACCATCGAGAAAGTCAACGCACAGATTCTTGCACAGGAAGCAGAGAGCAGCTTTGCAGCCGACAAGAAGCTTGCCGCACTGAAATGGGAAAGCTACAAGACCATAAGCAACCAAGCCATCGACCATGAAGGGTTTGACAACCTGCTTACTTCAGCTAAAGCAAGTCTCGATGAAATCCACACCCTTGATGCCCTCAAATCTAAAGATGGTGAGATTTGGTCCGCACTCTGCAATCTTATCAAGACCGGCACGACCGAGACAGGTCAATTCGACTTGACGACACTCATAGAGAATCCAAACTTCAACAGTAACACAGATGGATGGACATCACTCAATTCAATTACCTGGAATGAGACAGGGATGAGTGAAGAATTCAATCGTACATCAGGCGACATAAACCAAATACTACAAAGAATGCCCTCTGGCAGTTACACCCTCAAAGCCCAGGCGTTCTATCGAATGACCACAAGCGGAACGTCAAGCCGTGCAT
>CALEPU010000173.1 GCA_937913075.1 uncultured Clostridia bacterium | reverse complement strand
GGCCCAGCTTCTCCTGCAGCCCGGTTTCCCGGATATACTGCTTCAGGACGGCCACAAGGCCGGCGACCTGAGGAGAGGCCATGGAGGTACCGGACATGATCTCATAGTCCTTGCCGCCGGGGATAGCACCGTTGACGGACCAGATGCTGCCGCCGGGGGCGGTCAGCTCCGGCTTGATCAGCAGATCGGAGGTGGTGCCCCAGCTCGAGAAGTCGGAGGGAATGCCGCCGTCGGCGGTGGGGATCAGCGCGGACTCGGCGCTGATGAAGAGCTCGCCCTCGCCCTCGTCAACGAGCTCAAGACCGTTCTCGTTGGTGATGGCTACGAAGGGGATGTTGATGTTCTCATCGGTGACCATACGGATGGCGCCGGAGACGTTGTTGTAGATGATGGCGGCGATAGCGCCGGCAGCCTGGGCGTTGAGGCCCTTATCGACGAAGTTGATCTCGCCGCGGCTGATGACGGCAACCTTGCCCTCGACCTCGAGGCCCTCGAAATCGGACTCCTCGCCGTAGCCGGGGATCACGATGAAGGGAACGGTCTGACCGCCGAGCTCCTCGGAGATCTTGACGTTGTTATCGTCATTCTCGGTGTAAGCGAAGTAGTTCTCGCCGTGCCTGATGTAGAGACCCTCGCTCATGGTGTTGTTAACGGAAGCGACGGAAAGGCACTCATACCATGTGGAGGGAGAGCCGACAATACCGTAATCGGGGTTGGCAACGTAAGCATAGCCGTCCCAAGCATTCTGCAGGGTGGCGCTGTACTCGTTGCCCGCGGAGACCGCGAGGTTGACGCCGGCGTTGATGAGGTTCTCAAAAACAACGCCGTAGCTGGGGTCGTAGTAGTCGGTATAGCCCGCGGGAGAACCGAGGGACATGTTGGCAGCGTCTACGCCGAGAACGACGCAATCCTCAAGAGCGAGGAGGATGTGCGCCCAGTTGGCTCCGCCGCTGTCCTGGAATACCTGCATACCGGCAAGCTGTGCATCGGGAGCGACGCCGGTGATGACGTCATTGTTGCCCGCGATGATACCGCCGACGTGGGTACCGTGGTCGCTGGAAACGTGGTTGACGTTGTGGGTGTTCTTAACGTAGTTCCAGCGGAAGGGGATCTTGGCGTTGTAATAGACCCTGTTGATGGTCATATTGGCGGCGCCGGTGCCGTAAAGCTCACCGGACTCGATGATGGCGGCGATGTCGTCCCTTGTGAAGTGGACGGTCTCCTCATCGGGCATGGTGCTGAAAGCGGGATGGGTCACCATGAGGCCGGTATCGATATCGGCGACGATGGTGCCCTCACCGGTATAACCGATGTCCCAAGCGGCGATGGCGTTGACCATGTTGGTGCTGTTGTAGAGGTTGATCTCGGGGATGCCCCACTCCATAGCAACAAACGCGCGCACGCCCTCGAGCTTGTTGATCTCCTCAACGAGGCGATACTCGCCGAAGAAGGAGAAGCCGTTGAACAGCAGTGTGTAGTTGTAAACCTCGTCAGCGGTGAAGTTGAGCTTCTTCTGGAGCTCGCCCACCACGACTTCCTGCTTTTCGAGAAGAGCAGCGGAGTAGCTCTTGGCGGACTTGTACTGATCGTACACTTCCATCGCGGGAGCCTCCTCAAGCTCGACCATGATGTAGACGAGCTGATCGGCAGCGATCTCGTCATTGGCCTTGTTCTCGGCAACGGCGAAGGTCTTGCCGTTCCTGATGGCGCTCAGGTCATAAGAAGCGGTTGACTTGGCCTCCAGTGCCTTGTCCGTCTTGAGGGGCTCGATAGCCGCAAACGCAGTCGCGCTGACGGAAAGAACCATCAAAACAGCCATGACACAAGCAAGGAGACGCTTAACGGTGTTCTTCATGTTTACCTCCTAAAATAGTATTGGAGTTTTCATCCGCACGCAAAAATGCGTACAGATACTCAATCTATTATAGTATAAGTTCAAATCGCAGCGTTGTCAATACTTGACCTTGGGAGTGAAAAAATTTTGACATGCTTTTGGGATCGTGAGCCAATCGTTGATTTGTCGCTTTAAAAGCGACCGCAGGCAGCCCGGGGCATGCTAAAATGCCCTTGAAATCAGGCGGGACGCCAACTCCCGCAATACAAAAAAACGGAGGTATTTACTATGAAAAAGGGTCTTGCAGAGGTAGTTTACATTCTGGACAGGTCGGGCTCCATGAGCGGCTTGGAGGAGGACACGATAGGCGGCTTCAATTCCATGATAGAAAGGCAGAAGCAGGAGCTTGAGGAGGCATATATTTCCTGCGTTCTGTTCAGCTCCGACAGCGAGGTGATATACGACCGCGTACCCATTAAAAAGGTCGAGCCCATGACGAGGCGGCAGTATTTCGTCGGCGGCTGCACCGCTCTGATCGACGCGATAGGCGGCGCGGTCAAGCATATTTCAACCGTGCACAGGTACGCCCGCGAGGAGGACCGCCCCGAGAGGACAATATTCGTTATCACTACCGACGGCATGGAAAACGCGAGCCGCAGGTATACGAGCGAAAAGGTCAAGAGCATGATAGAGGAAAAGAAGAAGGAGGGCTGGGAGTTCCTGTTCCTCGGCGCCAATATCGATGCGGTTGAGACCGCAAGGCATTTCGGCATCGAAAAGGAGCGCGCCGTCAACTTCCGCAGCGACGCGAGAGGCACCGCGGTGAACTACGCCTGCGTAGCCAAGGCGGTCACGAGCTTCGCAAGATGTGAGGAGCTCAACGATAGCTGGAAGGAGGAGATCGAGGAGGATTTCGAGAGCAGGAGGTGATAACGGGCGGTCTCTCCTCACACTCCCAAATACATATATTTTTTCTTAATCAATAAAACACCTTGAAAAACTTTTGTGCTGAGTTTATAATTACATAGGCTGAGGAGCTGCGGGTCTGTGGTTGCAAGTCGATGCCAGTCGCAGGCAAAGCGATCCGCGTAAGCGGGGCAAAGTCCCCGTGAGCATGGTGCGGTTTAGAGGTAAGTCCCGTTGCCGTCCCTCGGGGCGGGTTCGAGCGTGAGTAGTGAGAGGCTTGTGCCGGGTAGCGAGAGCGCCAACGGGCGAGTGCGGGGTCAAAGACCAGGTCAGCCGCAGTCCGAGGTCAAAATATTATACAAGGGGTTTATATCCAAAATGTTCGAAGACAAGGTACTGGTTTGCAAGGATTGCGGCGCGGAGTTCACCTTCACCGCCGGCGAGCAGGAGTTCTACGCTGAAAAGGGCTTCCAGAACGAGCCCAGCCGCTGCAAGGCTTGCAGGACCAATCGCAAGAATGCCGCAAGGGGCGAGCGCGTTATGTATGACGCCGTCTGTGCCGAGTGCGGTGCGCCCACCAAGATCCCGTTCGAGCCGAAGAACGACAGGCCCATCTATTGCAGCACCTGCTTTGCTAAGATCCGCGAGAATAACTGAGGATAAAAGCAAAGCCGACCTGCCGCCTGTCGGTCGAGGTCATACAATATTTGGCACCGGAAAAGGAGAGGTCGATCCTCTCCTTTTTGTTGCGCACAAGCCTCCCTTGCGCAAAGAGAGGCGCCTCGCAGAAGAAGAAGTTGCCGAGCGGCTCAATGCTCAGGAGCAAATGTGCAGGTGCAGCGAACAGCATACGGGAGCGTAGCAAGGAGAAAACAAGAACATCCGGGAGAAACGACCAAGCGTTATTTGCAGCAGGTGCAGGCGCGGCTGAGAGGG
>CALEPU010000172.1 GCA_937913075.1 uncultured Clostridia bacterium | reverse complement strand
CGTGATGGACATCAAGACCCGCGACGGCAACAAAAAACGCGTCGCCGGAAAGGTCGATGTGAGCAACATCGGGGCGCAGCTGCTGCTCGAGGGGCCCCTGCTCAAGCTCAAGGACGACCGCAAGACCTCCATCAGCTTCATCCTTTCCGGCAAGGGGTCGTATCTGGAACAGGCCTCGAAAGTCTTCTATCCCTACGTGGAGAGCGCGGACGGCCTCCCCTACAGCTTCCTCGACCTCTACGGCAAGGTGACGCTCGCCACCTTCCTCTCAGTACCGCAGTTCACCTTCCTCACCGCCGCAAAGAGCTTCGGCGAGCTCAGCGGAAGCTACATAGGCACCATTGCTCTTGCATATATCCCCGTCGCGTTCGTGGTATTTGCGGAGCATATCGCCGATCACAAGAACCTCTCCTCGATAATAGGTCAGGATCTTTTGAAGGACCCCGGTCTTAGCCGCACGCTGCTTGGCGACGGTATCGGCTCCTTTGCGGGCGCGCTCTTCGGCGGCTGCCCCAACACCACCTACGGCGAGTCGATCGGCTGCGTTGCGATAACCGGCAACGCCTCCGTAGTCTCGATAACCGGCGCTGCGGTGCTTGCGATACTCGTTTCGTTCATCAGCCCGTTCGTTGCCTTCCTTGACTCGATACCCGCCTGCGTTATGGGCGGCGTCTGCATGACGCTCTACGGCTTCATCGCGGTCTCCGGCTTAAAGATGCTCCAGCCCGTCGATCTTAACGACAACCGCAACCTGTTCGTCGCATCCGTCATACTCATTGCCGGCGTCGGCGGTCTCGTGCTCGACTTTGGCAGCATCCGCATCACCACCGTTGCCTGCGCGCTGATCCTCGGCATCATCACCAACCTCATGCTCTCCAAAAAGAATACCGGCGATGAGCCCCAGCAGGTGATAAAGTAAATCCCAATTAACAGCAAAAGCCGCCCGAAGCAAATTGCTTAGGGCGGCTTTGTTATAGAACGTCGGTCAGTTTTTGCTTACCAGGTTTCGCTTTTGAGGGTCTGCATGGACTGCTTTGCGGTCTGTACCTCCTGCTGCTGTGCGAGCTTGGTGGGGTACATATTACGCTTGTGCATCTCATCGAAAACGGCAAGCTGATCTTCGGAGCACTCGGTCATGTGCTTTATCAGCATACGTCTCAGCTCCGGGCTGGAGGTCTCGGTACAGTTATCGGCATAGGTCTTTGTCATATCCTTTTCGGTATGGAGAAGGTCTGTCAGGAGCTCCTTTTCGGACATGGAATACGTGTTATTGTTCATGCTGTGCCTCCTTACTGCTTGCTTTCAAGGTAGTTTTGCAGCGCATCGAAATGCTGCCTGTGGTGCTCTGCATGGGCGTTTGCCATGCTCTTCAAGCTCTGATCGCCGAATCTTTCGGCGTAGACGGTGCACTTTTTATATGCAAGCGCCTCGGAGTACATCTCGTCCTGCACGACGGAGAGATCCTTGTTGTTGATGGAATTGGAGTTCTCGGAGCTGCCGTTCATAAACCACGGCGTACCGCTCTGATCGTTTCTTTGCATATCGCTGCCTCCTTTAATGTGATGTGAGGATAGTATTTGCAGAAAGCGTAATTATATGCAAAAAGAAAAAAACAGCGGAAGGGCGGCAGCCCTTCCGCTGAAAGCATTAGCTTTTAGACCAACTCGATGATAGCCATCTCGGCTGCGTCGCCGCGACGGGGACCGAGCTTCAAAATACGGGTATAACCACCGGTCTTGCCGTCATACTTGGGCGCGATCTCACCGAAGAGCTTCTCAACAACGGGATAGGCAGCGGCGGTGCGCTTCTCGAAATCGGCGCGCTTTTCCTTATGCTGCTGTACCTCGGTGATGTTGTACAGATAAGACATGATCTGCCTCCTGGCATGGAGCTTGGAGGGCTTATCGACGGTCTTCTCGACCTCGATGACCTGCTGCTTATCGTTCATGGTCTTCTTGGTGATGGTCTCGGTATTCTTATACTCGGCCACAGCCAGGGTGATGAGCTTCTCGACAATGGGGCGCAGCTCCTTGGCGCGGGTCTCGGTAGTAACGAGCTTGCCGTTCCAAAGGAAAGCCGTTGCCATATTGCGGAACATGGCGTCACGCTGATCGGTGGGCTTGTTGAGCTTACGGTTAGGCATAATGTTTCCTCCTATATTATTTGCCGTTTACGGCGTACAAGTTCATCATTCGTCGCTTTCGCGGAGGGAAAGCCCCAGAGCGGTCAGCTTCTGCTGGACCTCCTCGAGGGACTTGCGGCCGAGGTTGCGGACCTTCATCATGTCGTCTTCGGTCTTGGAGATCAGGTCCTCGACGGTGTTGATGTTGGCGCGCTTGAGGCAGTTGAAGCTGCGGACCGACAGGTCCAGTTC
>CALEPU010000171.1 GCA_937913075.1 uncultured Clostridia bacterium | reverse complement strand
CCTCTGCCGTTATACGCCGCTATGGCAAGCATATCGGGCGTGACGGGGCTGAACAGCAGCGCCTCATTAAAGCGCTCGTCGCCGCGGAACTCCTCCAACGCGGCGCCTTCAAGCAGGCGAACCTCGCCCAAGACGCTCTCGGCGGAGGGCGTTTTTCTTTCCTCGGTCGGAACGAAGCCTATTCTTGCGGGACCAAGCTCATACCCAAAGCTCCCAAGAACCCTGTCGAACGCGATAAGCTCTGCGGTATCGAACGACCACTCGCCCTCGACGGCCTCAAAAAACTCCTCTGCGGCGTCGAAAAATTCATCCTCGACGGAAACTATGAGCTTGCCCTCGTGTACGAGCAGGCTTGCTATGCTTTCCTCCTCGAACAAACGGCGCTCGGCGTTATTCGTCCTTGAGGTTATCAGCGTATTGGGCTTTTGAAAGTCCTCGGCATAGCAGTTGTAGTCAATGGCGAGCTGTACTTGCAGCATTTCGCGCAGCTTTGCTTCCGTCATTTGCCCGCTCCCTTCATAAGCCCATTGATATAGTTTTCAAGCATTGAAACGAGCTCGGGCGTAACAGGGCGCTGCGAGCTGCCCGAAGCAAAATCGGCTCCGCCGCCGCCCTTGCCCGCCATTGCCGCATTGACCGCCTTGCAGACCTCGCCCATGTGGCAGGCGACGCTTTTGCTCTTGGCGAGGGTGTAATAAGTCACGCCCGCGCCGCCGCCGAATACGAGCGCCGCACAGTTAAAGCGGGCAGTCAGCGCCTCGGCGAGCATTTTTATATCGGCAGAATTCAGCTCCGGCTCGTTTAATACGACCGCGCCGTCATGTCCCTTTGCCTCGGCCGTAAGCTTTGCAATGAGCCGCGCCTTCTCTTTTAGCTCCTTCTTTGCGGCGCCGAGCTCCTCGCTCTGCTTTCGTATAGCTGCGGCAAGCTCCTCCCTGCTCGTTGAAAAGCCGCGGGCAAGCTCCGTTACGGTGCGCTGCATATCGGCCGCGGCGTTTACCGCTCTGCCGCCGCAGTTGAACCAAAGCCTCGAGCCTCCCTTGTATTTTTGCGAATCGGTGATCTTTATAGCGCCCACCTTGCCGGTGCTTTCAAAATGAGTCCCGCAGCAGGTGCAGGAATCGACCCTGCCCTCGTCGATATAAATAATGCGTACTTCGTCAGCCTTGACGTCGGACTTTTTCCTCAATATCAGCCCTTCAAGCTCTGAGGCGCCGACGATCTCCGCCCTGACGGGCAGATCGAGCCTTACGATAAGATTAGCCTCACGTTCAAGCACCGTAAGCTCGTCCTCGTTGAGGAAAATATCGAAGTCTATCGTGCAGTATTCCTCAGCCATGTGGAAGCCCACGTTCTTTGCTCCGAAGAGCGAGTATGCGACGCCGGAGAGTATATGCTCGCCCGTGTGCTGCTCGGTATGGTCGCGCCGTATACCCTGCATGAAGCGCACTTTGTACTCGGCTCCTACATCGAGAGGCATATCGCATTCGTGCCATATTTCGCCGTTTATCTCCTGCGCATCCCTGACGACTGCTTCGCCGATAAATCCCTTGTCGGCGGGCTGTCCGCCGCCCTCGGGAAATATCACCGTCTTGTCGAGCAGTACGCGCCAGCCTGTATCCTGCGGTTCACAAACCAGCACTGTGGCGTCACACTCGTTCAAAACCGGGGTCTGATAATAAAGCTTTTCGGTCATAGCCGCCTCCTTGATATAGGGTTCTTATTCCACGCGGAGTATGAATATCTCCGGCGTTAATCCGCCCGCCTCCGTGCGGTGCTGTGAGAGCAGTGTGATCCTGCCCTCGTTTTCCCTTATGATGCGCTTTAAAAGCGTGAATTCCATTGTATAGAGTATAGCGATCCCGCCATGGCGCACAAGCTCAGGCAGTCTTGCAATAAGCCCGCGGTAAAGCGCCTCGCACGAAGAATGAGTGCCCACGCGGTTGCCGAAGGGCAGATTGCATATAAGCTCGTCGTACGGTCTGTGGCAGACGAACCTCAGAATATCGTTGACTGTGTACTTTGCATCCACGCCGGAAAGAGCCGTGTTTCGCCTTGCGACTTCGATCGCCTTGTGCGCTATATCGACTCCCGTTAAAGAGGCGCAGGGCGAAAGAAGTCCGCGCTCTATCAAAAAAGTGCCGCTGCCGCAGCAGGGGTCTATTACCCTTGCGTTGACGATCAAATAATCCTGGGCGAGCCTTAAAACGCTTGCCGCGACACTGGGATCCATTGAAGCCGGTATCGACTCCGCACGGTAAGAAAAACGCTTGTCCTTACGGGTAAAAAGCTTTGCATATAGGCGGCAGGACTTTATACTGCCCTCAACCCTCAGCTCTACCTCGTAATCCGAGGGAGCATTTTTAAGCTCCTGACCCTCTGCCGCCGAAGCGATACTGCGGACGAGCTCAGTCCTGTTTTCGCAGGCAATATCCATTTCGACTCTGAACCTAAAAGGCGGCTCGCCGGTATGCGTCTCGTGCATGAGCTTTAAAAGCATCGGCACGGCTTTTTTTGCTATCGCCTCGGGCTGGGTATCAACGCCGTTTGCAATTACGAAAAGCGCCTCGCGGAAACAGCGCGCGTTATAAAGGTTATCGATATCGCCGGTCTTGATTTTTACGCTCGAGCTTCTGATATCGTATGCTTCAAGCCCCAGTTCCGCAAGCTCCTCAACGAGCTGATGCGCCAGCATATCGGGACAGCGCAGCTCCAGCGTCCAAATGGTTTTGAGCCCGGTAAAAGCATGCTCCACGCGGGGCGCCGTCTCTCGCAGGGCGGATACAAGCGCGGCGCTCTCCTCGCTGAAATGCTTGCGCTCGGACTCGTCAGCCGCGGGGGCAACACAGTATTTTTTAAGGTAATCCGCCGCTTTTTCGCCGCCGATGCTGCCAAGCGCCAGCAGCATGCTGGGCCGCACAAAGCGCTGCTCCTCATTATCAAGCGCCTTAATGAGCAGCTCCGTGAGCCCGCTCGTCTTCAAACAGCCGGCAAGCCTTGCGGCGTTGCGGCGAAGCTTCGGCGCATCGGAAGACAGCGCCTCTCCGACAGCGCCGATAAGCTCTTCGTTGCCGCTCATTTCTATTAAACAGCGCTTTTTGTTGGCAAGCCTCAGGAGCAGGGGCGCAGCCGCACGCTTTTCAATAAAGAGCCTTACGGCGCTGTCATAAAGCGCATCGGTATCCACGCGCAGCGCCATTATCTTCTCCGCCCCGTTCGGCTCGGAAAGCAGCTTCAATATCTCGTCATCGGTAAGCTTTTTCATACTGTTTTCCCAACGGTCGCTTATTATTTTGCGTGCGCTGCCTTCAATATCTCGTCGAGCACTTCCTCGGTGCCGTCAAGCAGCGGGTCCGCCTTCATTCTTGCTTTGAGTGCCTCGCGGTTTGCATAGAGGCTGTTGACGCCATCCACGAGCGTGCGGGTCGTGATATCCTTTTGCTCCAATTTTGCGGCATACCCCTTTTTAACAACGTAGTCGGCGTTGAGGATCTGATCGCCTCGGCTTGCCTCCAACGGCAGGGGAATTAAAAGCGCGGGGGTGCCGAGGGAAAGAAACTCAAA
>CALEPU010000170.1 GCA_937913075.1 uncultured Clostridia bacterium | reverse complement strand
GTGTGGATGTCGCACTGGCACGGCACTATGCCTACGGCTTGTACCGTGTTATGCAAAGTCACACCCCTTTGGGGTGGGTGGATGCGGGGATTTTTTGTTCAATTCAAAAAAGTATTTCGTAACTTTGCAGGCAACACAAACGACCCTTGCCGGCATGTAGAATTCGGATTTTCAACACAATGAATGACGGAAGCGCATCGAATGCGCCCTACGTTCATGCAGACAAAGAAAGGAGGAAATCGTATGATAGAAGCTATAGAGCACAAGCAGCTGAAATGGCAGCATATCACCAACCCCACCGAAGAGGACTACGACTACCTGCTCGAGACCTACGAGTTCCACCCTTTGGACATAGAAGACTGCAAGTCGAACAACCAGCGTCCGAAAATCGACGAATACGACAACTACTATTTCCTCATCCTCCACTTCCCCTATTTCGAGAAGGACGGCAAGTCGATACGTGTGCGCGAGGTGAAGATTTTCTGGGGGAAAGACTATATCATAACCATCGGCAAGCCGCACTGGGCGGTGAAGCAATATTTCGACGACCTGCGGCAGGACATAGCCCAGCACGACGAGGACGCACAGGAGGCCATGGGGTGCAGCGACCTGCTGCTCTACAACATCCTCAACCGCCTGATGACCGAGACCAACACCCTCATCATGCGCGTGGGCTCGGAGGTGGACATGATAAACTACGAAATCTTCAACAAGCGCGCCCGCAGCATCATCGAGGGCATCTCCATCACACGCCGCAACATCATCCTGCTCAACACCACGTTCAAACCCCAGCTGCGGGTGCTGCACATGTTTGAAAGCGGCGGCATCAAGGGCTTCGTGAACCCCGACGTGCTCGACATGGAAGACTACTGGGGCAACATACTCGACCAGTACCAGAAGATGTTCGACTCGATCGAGGACTACGGCGAGTTGATCGAGGGCCTGTCGAAAACCTTCGACTCGTTGCAAGCCAACAAGACCAACGAGATAATGAAGGTGCTGACCTATATCAACACCATCCTCCTGCCGCTGACGGTGATAACCGGCATGTTCGGCATGAACGTCGATTTCCCGTTCACTACCAACACCACAGCCTTCTGGGTGATACTGGGCGCAATGATCCTGATAGCCTCGCTGCTTATCGCCTCGCCGGGAAAGAGCAGCGCAGTACCTGGCGGATAAATTCCGACCGCGCCCGCACAAACACGCCCGCAGCTTAAATCAAGCGGAAGGCTTTCGCTCTCGCAAAGCACGGCGGCTCGTATATCGATTCCGTGAGCGCAATAGGCTTTTTCCGGCATGCTTGCGTGGTTGAAGGAGCTTGTGCCCTTTTCGGGCAAAGCCGCCTCCCTAAGTGCGTCATACAGCATAAAATACCATTCCTCCCTGTCGGAGGGAGCAGTGATCAGAGTAACGCATTCCGAGTCGCTCATTTCGGGATAGACCCTTTTTTTAATAAGCAAGTCCGCAAGCTCGTAGCCCGTGAGCCCTTCCGCTGAAATATTGAGCCTCGTAGGATCGCTCTCGAAAGCTGTCCCTTGCTCCAAAAGCCTTATACCCGAAATACCGAGAAGAGCATCCTTGAATTTATCGAGCCTTTCGCAATGCCCGTCCCAATCGCTTGGACAGGCGATCGCTTGCTCTATCGAGAGCATCAGCGGATATGAGGGGCTCGTCGTCTGCACCATGCGCAGCGCGCGCCTGACCTTCTCCTTGCCATGCGGCGAGCTTGCGCCGATGCAAAGCAATGCCGTCTGGTTTAATGCTTCAAGCGTCTTGTGACAGCTTACGCACCACATATCGGCGAAAACCGGCACGGCGGGCAGCCTGCTGCCGAAGGCAAAGTGGGCGCCGTGAGCGCAATCAACTAACAAAAGCGCGCCATGTGCGTGAGCAGCTTCGGCGATACCGGCTACGTCGCAGGCAAGCCCTCTGTATGTGGGCGAGGTGATAAATACCGCGTCGCAGGGCGCTATTTTCAGAGCTGCGTCCACCGCCTCGGGGGTGACGATACCGAAGCCGTCGGTATCGAGCAGGAATGCGGTATGCCCCGCGAGCGCCATACCGTTTATTACAGAGCAGTGGCAGTTACGCGTGAGCAGTACGCGCTTGTTCAGCCCAAGCGAGAGCAGCATAGCAATGTTCGCTGCGGTCGAGCCGCCAACCGAGATCAGCGCCTCCTTCGAATGAAAAGCCGCAGAGCACAGCTCTTCAAGCTTTAATATCGGTCCCGTAGGAGCGCTCAAATTGTCCGTACCGTCGACCTCAGTCACGTCAAAGCCAAACAAGCTGCCCTTGTGCCCCGGCATGTGAAACCTTGCGGGCTCAAGCGCGGCGTATGCCTTCAGCGCATCGTATAGAGGTCTTTTCGAGCGGGACGTCATTCTTCGCTATTTAATAAACCCTTGATAAGCCCTTTCAGCTCGTCGGTCGGAGCAATGTACATCCTTATGAGCTTCCCGTCCTTTTTGTAAATGAGGGAGTGTGCGGCACGTTTTTTGTGCGAGCAGCAGACGATCTCCTCGTCGACGCCGGAATATGCCTCGCCCGGCGCAAGCATCGCGACGAGCTGCGACTTGTCGATGGCGTCGATAATGGTACCATTCGCGCTCACAGTGCGCTCCGCGACGAAGGTGCCGACGGGGTAGGGATAATCCTCGTGTGTGATGTAGTCGTCAAACCTCGGGTCATACTCGGGCTTGGGCTCCTCGTAAAAGACCGTGTAGCGATAGCCGAGTATCCTGACGCGGTAGATTATATAGACGCACAGCGCGCAGACGGCGGCGAAGATATAGAGCGGAGCGTCGGTGGAATAATAGCTTTTGAGCCAGGTCGCAAGCGCTCCTATCAAAAAGAACGCCGCGATAAGCACTATCACGAGCACGGTATCCGAGACTGCGGAGCCGCGAATTTTGTCGTCGCTTTCCTGATACATATAAACCTCCGTTTACATATAACCTCCGTTAAACTTCGCCCTTATTTTAGCATGAGTAAACCGTTATGTAAAGCGATAATGTTTGACACTTTCGATCGACGAGCTTATAATATAGTCCGGTCGGTTACCGATCGCCAAATAATCGGAAGGAGTCATTATTTGTGAATTTATTTGCAAAGGCATACTGCCGCATCTATCAATTCTGTTTCCGCATCGCTATACCCATAATGCCTTACAGGGAGCCCAAGATATTCAAAAGCCTTGATGAAGTCCCCTCTTTTTTAAAAAGCGCCAACATAAGCTCGGTGCTGCTGGTTACCGACAAGGGTCTTAGGTCCTGCGGCAGCACGAAAAAGCTCGAGGAGCAGCTCGCGTCCTCCGGAATAAGCTGCGCCGTGTATGACGACACCTGCGCGAATCCCACCGTCAATAATGTCGAAACCGCTCGCAAGGTTTATATCGACAACAAATGCGAGTGTCTTATAGCCTTTGGCGGCGGTTCCTCCATGGACTGCGCTAAGGCGGTCGGCGCGAGGATAGCATATCCCAATAGGAACGTCGGTCAGTTAAAGGGTCTCTTAAAGGTTTTGAGGCGTATCCCCACGCTCATCGCCGTGCCGACCACTGCCGGCACAGGCAGCGAGGTCACCGTTACCGCAGTCATAACAGACAGCGAGAAGAAGCACAAGTATACCATGAACAACTTCACGCTTATTCCTCGCTATGCAGTGCTCGATCCCGAGGTGACTTTCACCCTGCCAAAGAGCCTGACAGCGACTACGGGCATGGACGCGCTGACCCACGCCGTTGAGGCGTATATCGGCGGCTCTACCACGAAGCAGACTCGCTCTCTCGCGCTTGAAGCGACGGAGCTTATCTTCAAAAACATCAAAAACGCCTATAATAACGGGACCGACCGTGAGGCGCGGAGCAACATGCTTCATGCCGCCTACAAGGCGGGCGTCGCTTTCTCTACCTCATACGTCGGATATATACACGCCGTCGCACATTCCCTCGGCGGTCAATACAATATCCCGCACGGGCTCGCAAACTCGGTGCTCATGCCGATCGTGCTTGAAGAGTACGGCAGCACCGTTTACAAAAAGCTGCACGACCTTGCGGTCGCTGCGGGCGTCGCAAAAGAAAGCGATACGGACGAGGCGGCGGCAAAGAGCTTTATCGCGGCTATCCGCAGGCTCAACAAAGATATGAACATCCCCGAAAAGCTTTCCGGCATAAGGGACGAGGATATCCCGCTGATGGCTCGGCATGCCTCGCACGAGGCTAACCCGCTTTATCCCGTGCCTAAGCTCATGAACGCTTCTGAGCTTGAAAAGCTCTATTATTTGGTTTCTGACAGGAGTTAATTATGGAGATAGAAAAACTGCTTGAGCTGCAAAGACAGTATTATCGCACGGGCGCAACGCTGCCCGTGGATTTCCGCATAGCCATGCTCAAAAAGCTGAGGGAAGCGGTCATCAGGTTTAAGCCTGCGATAGAGGCTGCGCTTAAAGAAGACCTCGGCAAGAGCGATTTTGAAGGCTTCATGTGCGAAACAGGGTTAACGCTCTCCGAGATAACCTACCTGATAAAGCACATAAGGCGCTTTGCAAGGGAAAAAACCGTCGCAACGCCGCTGCCGCAGTTTGCCTCGCGAAGCTACCGCAAGCCCTCACCCTACGGCAATACGCTCATTATGAGCCCTTGGAATTACCCCTTCCTGCTGACAATAGAGCCGCTTGCCGACTCAATAGCCGCGGGCAACACGGCAATAGTCAAGCCCAGCGCCTATTCGCCCGCAACGAGCGCCGTAATCGCAAAGCTCATAGAGGATATCTTCGAGCCCAAATACGTTGCAGTCGTCACCGGCGGCAGAGCTGAGAACAAGACCCTTCTCGATCAGAAATTCGATTTCATATTCTTTACCGGCAGTCAGGCTGTCGGAAGAGAGGTCCTCAGGAGAGCAGCGGAGCATCTGACCCCCGCCGTGCTGGAGCTCGGCGGAAAGAGCCCATGCATAGTTGACAGCTCGGCAAATATAAAGCTTGCCGCAAAGCGCATAGTGTTCGGCAAGTATTTGAACTGCGGGCAGACCTGTGTCGCGCCGGATTACGTGCTCTGTCATAAAAGCGTTAAGGACGAGCTTGTTTCGGCTGTATGCGAAGAGATCAAAAAGCAATACGGCGCCGAGCCTTTAAAGAATTCGGACTATGGTAAGATAATCAACCGTAAGCATTTTGAAAGGCTCATGGGGCTTATCGACCGCACAAAGGTCAGAATTGGCGGCGCCGCAAACGCGGAAACCTTGCAGATAGAGCCGACCGTTATGGATAACGTGACTTGGGACGACGCTGTCATGCAGCAGGAGATATTCGGTCCCATTATGCCCGTGCTAACCTTTGACGACTATGAGAGCCTTTATTTAGAGCACGCTTCGAAGCCCAAGCCTCTTGCGCTGTATCTAT
>CALEPU010000169.1 GCA_937913075.1 uncultured Clostridia bacterium | reverse complement strand
GCTCTTCCTTGATGGGCTCGGCGGGCTTTTCCTCCGTCGGCTCGGCAACAGGAGCGGGCTTGGCATAAACCGGCGCCTCATAAACGGGCGCAGCGGGTATGGGCTCATTGAATATGGGCTCCTCGACTACGGGCTCGACAAACCCTGTTTCCGCAGCCCGCTCAGCCTCCGCTTCAAAAGCGGCGGGATTTACTATCGGCGCCTCGTGCGCAGCCTCCTCAACAACCTGATAGGCAGCTTCGCTTGCGGACTCCGCATCGGCGGCAATTTCTTCCGCCGCCCGCTCCGCCTCCGCCTCCAAAGCTGCTGTGTCTACGACCGGCGCATCCTGCACGAGCTTGGTGGCACATTTAATACAGAACCTATCGGTATCCCTTGCGACGTGACCGCAATTTGGACAGATCATATTATCACCTCCCGGTTTTTATCAAGCTGATTATACCACTTTACTTGAAATTTGTATATAACGAATGGTGAACAAATTGAGTCGAATTTGGTTTTTTGAGTGAATAATGCTTGACATATTCGCCCGATTGTTGGATAATTTAGTGTAATTCATTTTTTTCGGAGGAACCAAAATGGATGAGAGTTTCACTTCGCGCAGCTTTATTGAGGAGCTCATCGCCGAGGATTATGAGAAGTATCCGCACGTTAAGACAAGGTTTCCGCCCGAGCCCAACGGCTATCTTCACATCGGTCACGTCAAGGCTATGTGGGTGGATTTTTCCATGGCGGAGAAGTTCGGCGGCGCCTGCAATTTAAGGTTTGACGATACCAACCCCGTAAAGGAAGGCGTGGAGTATGTTGAGGCTATCCAGCGCGATATCCACTGGATGGGCTTTGATTGGGATAAGCTCTGCTTCGGCAGCGATTATTTTGATGAGTGCTTCGAGCTTGCCGTCAAGCTCATTAAAAAGGGCGTCGCCTATGTATGCGATCTCGATAAGGATCAGATAAGAGAGTATCGCGGCACGCTCACAGAGCCCGGGCGCAACAGCCCCTATCGCGATAGAACCGTGGAGGAGAACCTCGATCTCTTCTACCGTATGCGCGCGGGCGAGTTTGAAGACGGTGCAAGGACTCTGCGTGCCAAAATAGACATGGCGTCGCCCAATATAAATATGCGCGATCCGGCGCTCTATCGCATACTGCACCGCAGCCATCATCAGACGGGCGATAAGTGGTGCATATACCCCATGTACGATTTCGCGCATCCAATTCAGGACGCGCTGGAGGGGGTTACGCATTCGCTCTGCTCTTTGGAGTATGAGGCGCATCGTCCGCTTTATAATTGGGTCATTGAGCAGTGCGAGTTCGAGCATAAGCCCCGTCAGATAGAGTTTGCAAGGCTCAATATAACAAATACCGTTATGTCCAAGCGCTACCTTCGTATGATGGTCGAGACGGGCGCAGTTGCCGGATGGGACGATCCGAGGATGCCGACCCTTTGCGGCATGCGGCGCAGGGGCTATCCTGCGGACGCTATAAAGGATTTCCTTGCGCGCGCGGGTGTTGCAAAAGCGGATTCGGTGGTTGACGCCGCCATGCTCGAGCATTGCGTCAGGGAGAATTTGAATGCCAATGCCGACCGCGCAATGGCGGTCACAGAGCCCTTAAAGCTCATTATCGACAACTGGGATGAAGACCGTTTTGAGGACGTGCAGCTTGCAAATCTGCCCATTGAGGGCGGCGAGGGCAGGGGAGCCCACACCGTGCGTTTCGGTAAGGAGCTCTATATCGAGCGCGAGGATTTTGCCGTTGAACCCCCGAAGAAGTTCTTCCGCTTAAAGCCCGAGGGCGAGGTTCGCTTGAAGGGCGCGTATATAGTCAAGTGCGTCTCGTGGGATACGGACGAAAACGGCAGCGTCACCGCCGTTCACTGCACCTATGATCCCGAGACAAAGAGCGGCGAGTGCGAGCGCAAGGTCAAGGGCACCATCCATTGGGTCCCCGCTGCCGAAGCCGCCCCTGCCGAGTTCAGGCTCTATGAGCCCCTTTTCAAGGATGAGTCGATAGATACCGAGCACATCTTGGAGAGCATCGATCCCGACTCCATCAAGGTGCTGCAAGGCTTCGTCGAGCCCTTCCTTGCGGAAGCACAGCCCGGCGTACCCTATCAGTTCATGCGTGTCGGCTACTTCACCGCTGACCTCGACAGCAAGCCCGATGCTTTGGTCTTCAACCGCACCGTCGGCTTGAAGGACAGCTATAAGCCGCAGAATTGATCTTCTTAATAACTCAAAGCGTCGCAGACAGTTGCCTGCGGCGCTTTTGCGCTGTAAAGCCGGCGCGCGACTTCACCGGCAGCCCACGCTGCGGTCTGCCGACTCCGCCGCGCCGGAAAGCCTGCCGATCAGAAGTAGAACAGCTCCTCAAATTTCTTATCCAAAGCTATGCAGAGTATCAGCGCAAGCTTTGCCGTGGGGTTGAACTGCCCGACCTCAATGGAAGAAATGGTATTCCTCGAAACGCCCACGAGCCGCGCCAACTGCGCCTGCGAAAGCCTCTTTTCCTGCCTTACGGTCTTCAAACTGTTTTTTAATACAAGTTCGTCGTTCATTACATAACCCCAAACATCATCAGCACAAGGGGTATAAAGGCGACTGCAAACAGAACCACACCGGAAATAGCTAATGTCAAATACCCTTTCCTGTGCAGCTTCTTGTATGAGTAAAAGCCCTGCGTCGCATAGATCGCAGTGACAACGGACCAAGCAGCATAGTTTACTTTGGAGTCATATCCTTCCGGATGTAAATTGCGCACAGTCATGTTTAGCAGCACAATTATCATTGCGACGATCAGAGCTACGTTGGCAGCCTTTTGCCCGGCCTTTGCGGTCTCGGCAAATTCGCGTTCGTCCTGCCGGTTCTTTTTCTTGAACTCCTGTTGGCTTTTTGCAAGTATCTCTTCCTTGTTCATAAGCTTGTCCCCCTTTTAATTTTAGCCAAGTAAACTTGGCAAGCATATTATAACGCTGCCAAGTTTACTTGTCAATATCCTATTTTAATTATAGAGAGACGGGGGATAGTATCAAACCGCTTGAAAAAGATCCCATGCCGGTATCGGCTTTTTTCGTTACGGCTCCATAAGAGTCCCGATGAACAGAGGCAGGTTGGTCTCGCAGTCGATTATCATATAAACGAAGGGCCTGTCAAGATAGACGCTGTGCTCCGATATGGCGGCTGCTTCGTCGCATCCCTCCACCACGGTTGCGGCGCCGGCCTTCGTGCCCCGCTCGTCGACGGCGATGAAGGTCTTGTGTATAACTCTGTTGATGAAGATATTGCCTGCGGTCGAGGTCCCCAGGCCGGATAGATCGGCAAGGTAGTCAACAAAGGCGTCCGTCATGCCCATGGAGGCAAGCGTGTCGTTGAGCAGAGTCTCATAGTCGTACTCAAACTTGGGCATCGCAGCGGAGACGGAGCAGCTTTCAGCGTCAGAAAGTATCGCCATTAGCTTCTCCCCGTCGAGCGAGGCAATAAGCTCCGCGGCGGTCGTACCCTCGTTCGGCAAAAGCGCAGCAAAGGCGTATTTCCTGCCGCTGTAATACTTGATAAAGCCCTCGGCATTGTCGCTCGAAAGATACTCGCCCTCGGTGCTGAACATGAAGTCGGTCTTCTTTTTGCTGCCGTCTTCAAGCGTAAAATCGCGTGGACTCACCTCATATTTTTTGTATATCTGCTCCCACTCGGCGTCGAAGGCAAGCGCGTTGATAAGGTACATCACGGCGCTGTCGGGTATGCTGTCAAGCACCTCGGGTATCATTCCGTCGGTCGCCTCTTTGACCCAGGAATTGATATCGTGCAAAGTGGTATCGTCAAACGGCGCCTTATACACGTCCGCCCCATAAAAATCGGCGTTGGTCTGCAAAAAGTCCTCGTTCACAGTAAAGCGTGAGTCGGAGGTGAACCATACGGAATTTGCAAGGTTGAGCTTATATTTTTCGCCGCCGGGAAGCTGTGCGGAATAATTGCGGTAGAACTCGTTTAGCTCGTCGCAGCTCATACCGAGCAAGCTTTCTATCTGCGCCAAGGTGTTTCCCCTTGCGCCGTTCGCAGTCATGGAGAGAGCGCATAACACGGAGAGCGGGGAGACTAGCTTGTTGCCTTCACCCTCAGCGGCTCTGTAAAGCCTTAAAGCAAAGTCTGCTGCTTTGGCAGCGCTCGCTGCATCCGGCGCAGTTGGAGCCTCCATGCTCTGCGCTTTATAGCCCTTCATCAGGTCCAAGGTGCCGTCAAGCACCGTGGGGGACTTGGTGCTTTGCGCCTGCCCCTCGGTATTGTTGGGGCTGTTAACGGGAGTCGTCGTGCCGTGCGCACACCCAATGCTAACGGTCATCGCCGCAAGCAGCAGCAAACAGACCGAAGTTTTAATAAGCTTGGAAATCTTCATTGTGTTCTCCTCTCTTTCATTCACCCGTGCACAATCTTTTCATGAGCTCAGTAAGCGCGTTTTCCGGCACCTGATAAACGGCGCCCGAGTCGACGCAGTAAAGCATATTGTCGCTTAAAAGGTACTCCTCTGTATTGCCGTCTGCGTCGGTAAGCTTGATATGCACCGCCGCAGATACGGCTTCGGGTACTGATACGTCGACGCCGTCCGTAACAGAGGACTTGCTCAAAGCCTCCGATAAAGCATCCGCAACCTCGTCCGCAGCGGGGGATAAAA
>CALEPU010000168.1 GCA_937913075.1 uncultured Clostridia bacterium | reverse complement strand
TCATTAACAGACTTAGGGATAACAGAAAGCTGGAGCTCACGGTTTATCTGTCAATATTCGCGCTTGCCGTCATCATATTTGCCGTGACGGGCGGCATATCATGCGAGGGAAGGGCGGAACAAGCGGAAAAGACCCCCGATGATATCGAAACCGAAAGCAGCGCCTTCCGCAGCGAGAGTGAGACCGAGGCGGCTTTGGAGAAGTTTTTGACCGGTATATCGGGAGCCGGCGCGGTAAGGGTCATGATCTGCTTTGAGAGCACTGCGAGGCTCGTACCCGCGCAGGAGCTGCAAACAAGCAGCGGCACAACAGGCGAAAGCTCAAAGAGCGCTCCGGCGACAGTCAATTCCGGCGGCAGCGAGCAGCCGCTCGTGTTGACAAAGCTGGTGCCGGAGGTGAGGGGTGTAATCGTTATAGCCGAGGGCGCGGGGGATATCAGGGTCAAGACCGATCTTATATCGGCCGTGCAGACCCTTCTCGGAGTGGAACCGAACAAAATCGGCGTCTACACCATGGGCAGAACGGAAAACTAATTTACGGAGG
Source organism: uncultured Clostridia bacterium (assembly GCA_937913075.1). Taxonomy (GTDB): domain Bacteria; phylum Bacillota; class Clostridia; order Christensenellales; family CAG-138; genus UBA3857. The sequence continues at coordinate 10,243 of CALEPU010000168.1, read as the reverse complement.
TAATAAAAATGACAGGTACACTTAAAAACAAGCGCGTTCTTTTCGTATTGGCGGCAGCAATAATATTGCTTTGCGCGGCCGTATGGCTCAACCTGAAGCTCGGTAAAGAAAAGGGGGAGACGCTGACGGGCGTCGATCAAACTCCAGCGCCCACGGAGGAGTCGCAGCAGACCATGCTCAACATAAGGGGCGATTATTTCAATGCCTTCCGCGAGGAGAGAAGCGACGTACGCGCGAGGGAGATCGACTATTTGAGGTCAATAATCAACAGCGAAAACAGCGATGAGGACAGCATAGTTGAGGCGCAGGACCGACTGCTTGAGCTTGTAGGCAATATGGAAAAGGAGTTTACCGTCGAGAGCAGGATAAGGGGCAAGGGCTTCCTCGACGCGGCGGCGACTATACGCAGCGACAGCGCGACGGTCGTGATAGACGGCGAGGCGCTCTCCGACGAGGAGGTTGCAAGGATACTCGATATAGTCATATCCGAGACCGGACTTCCCGCAGCGTCTATCAAAATTTCTCTCGGAGGCTGATTGGGCTTTACAACGGATCGAAAATTTGCTATAATCCGGTTATCAACGCAAATGAAAGGATCTGAATCATTATGGAATACGAAAACGATGTTGTAACCGACATCAGCGTCACCGAAAACGGCAAGGTAGTTTTTGCACCCGACGTTATCGCCACGATAGCCGGTCTTGCAGCCGCCGAGGTAGAGGGCGTATCCGGCCTCGCAGGCACAGTTATGGAGGGCATCTCCGGTCTGTTCAACAAGAAGAGCATGACAAAGGGAGTGCGTGTTGAGGTCGGGCAGGAGGAAGCCGCTGTCGATATCAGCATTAACGTCAATTACGGCGCCCGTATTCAGGACGTCTGCGCCGCAGTCCAGAAGGAGATCAAGAACGCCATCGAGACCATGACGGCGCTTCGCGTTGTCGAGGTCAACGTCATGGTGCAGGGCGTCACCTTCGACGAGGGCGAGAAGGTCGACAAAAAGAAAGAGAAGACCGAGATAGAAACGAGGGTCAAATAACAAAAGACCGCACGGCTGTACCGTACGGTTCCGTCATTCCGCAGGTCAACGGTCACTTGAAAGGAGCTACAAATGAAACCCCGTCTGTTCGATAGGATACTGCTTGCGTTCATTTTGCTCGTATTCATTGCGTGCATGGTCGCGGTAATTCTTTGCACAGTCAACGTAATCGACGCGGATATGCGCCAAACGGCATTGAGCGCACTCGATTACGGCAGCGAGCCTTACCTTTGCATAGGTATTGGCGCGGGAGCTGCACTGCTTGCGATAATCGCCATAAAGCTTCTCTTCACAAGGAGCAGGGCAAAGGAGAAGGAGAGCGGCGCTAACGCCTCGCTCCTGCGTGCCGATGAAAACGGCGCGGCTTATATCTCCGCCGCTTCGATAGACAGCATGGCGCAGCGCTACATCCGCTCCAACAACCGCATAAGGGAGTGCAGCAGCACCGTCAGGATAGATCCGCAGCAGGGCGTATCAATAAGCCTCAAGGTTGTCGTGCTTGCCGATACCAACGTGCCGGAGCTCTGCGACAAGGTCCGCAGTGAGCTAAAAGAGTATATCGAGCAGTACGCGGGCGTTACCGTCACACAGATATCCATCGTCGTTGTCGGCACCTATTCCCCCGCGGCTGCGGCAAGGGTCAACTGAGAATAACCGGGTATTCTTATGAGCAGAAAGACAGCAAGAGAGATCGCAATGAAGATGGCTTACGGCAAGCTCTTCGGCTGCGATGACGAATATTCTACCGTGCTTGAAATATCAGGCGTGGAGCAGCCTGCAAATGAGCAGGACGAGGAGTTCGCGGGATCGCTCGTCAAAGGCGTGATGGACAATGCGCAGGAGATAGACGCAATGATATCCGAAGCCTCAACGGGCTGGTCTGTCGATCGTATGCCCAAGGTAGATCTTTCAATACTGCGTATCGCGGTATATGAGCTCGCTTTCGACAAGAGCGCTCCTCAAAAGGTCGTCATAAACGAGGCTGTGCGTATCGCCACAAAATACGGCGGGGAGGATTCGCCGAAGTTTATCAACGGAGTGCTCGGCAATATAGCAAGGGCGCTCAACGCAAAATAACCCCATGGCAGAGGCGGCAGTGCTTTCCGTCACAAAGCTGAACGAGTACGTCAGCGGCATATTGTCTAACGATCCGCGTCTGCGGAGCGTAAGGGTGTCCGGCGAGATAAGCGGCTTCAAACGCCACTCCTCCGGGCATCTGTATTTTAATTTAAAAGACGCAGGCGCGGTCGTGCCTTGCGTCATGTTCCGTTCCGACGCCGCAAAGCTCAATATCGAACCGAGGGACGGCATGCAGGTCGTAGCAAGAGGCTCGGTCTCGATCTTCGTCAGGGACGGCAAATATCAGCTCTACGTCGCAGGTCTAAGAGAAGCGGGCGAGGGCGAGCTTTACCAAAGGTTTTTAATGCTCAAACAAAAGCTCGAGCAAGAAGGGCTTTTCGGTAATGAGCGTGCGTTGCCGCTCCTTCCGCGCTGCATAGGCGTTGCAACGAGCGACACCGGCGCCGCGCTGCGTGATATAGTCAACATAATCCAGCGCAGATTTCCCAATATGAACATACTTCTTGCGCCCTGTCAGGTGCAGGGGCCCGAAGCCCCGAGGGAGATAGTCGCGGCTGTAAACGCTCTTCAGCGCTTCGATAAGTGCGACGTTATAATCGTCGGCAGGGGCGGCGGCAGCTATGAGGATCTTTACTGCTTCAACGACGAGTCCGTCGCAAGGGCGATCGCCGCATGCCGCGTACCGATAGTCAGCGCGGTCGGACATGAGACGGATTTCACCATAGCCGATTTTGCCGCCGATCTGCGAGCGCCGACGCCGTCCGCCGCGGCGGAGCTCTGCTGTCCCGTCTATGCCGAAATCGCATCCGAGCTTAACTATTGCATTGACGAGCTCATGACCGGCATATCGGAAAGGCTTGCCGAGCAAAAACGCGCTCTTGTCAGCATAATGGGCTCCTCGGCAATGGCAAATCCGCACCATGCCGTCGAGGTGCTTAGGGAGAGGCTAAAAGCAAAGCTTACCCCCGCATCCGCCATGGCGTCGGGCGCACTGTCGCAGACCCGCGTACTGCTCCAAGCGGCGCTTTCAAGGCTTGACGCAGTAAGCCCCGCAAAGATGCTTTCCAGGGGATATGCGCTTGTTACCGATGCGAGCGGACGAGCCGTCACAAAAGCCGAGGGCGTTTGCGCAGGTGCTGAGATCAGTATAAACTGGCAGGACGGCGCGGCTTCCGCTGTCGTAAAAGATATTAAAACCCGCTGAATTAGCTGCGCCCGCCGCGCTGCAATTCAGCAATTACGGAGGAATTCATTATGCCCAAGAGCAAAGCAAATACAGGAAAGGAACCCATAGGGCTCAACCGTGACGTCCTGCCCGAGGATGATGTTTCCGCTCTTTCCTATGAGCAGGCTTTCGAGCGCCTTGAAAGCATAGTCGATCGCATGAGCAGCGCGGCTGTGCCGCTTGACGAGCTCATGTTGCTTTACGAGCAGGGCATGGCGCTCGGTGCGCATTGTGAAAAGCTGCTCGATAGCTATGATGCAAGGCTCGAAAGGGTATCCCGTCAGGCGCTCGTCAAGGAGCTCGACGCTTTGGATGAGCAGTATGACGAGTCGGCAGAAGAGGACGGGTTTTGATCTTTCGCTCCCAAGCCTTTTAGGGGGATTGATTTGATGCAAGCACAGGAATATAACGATATTATGAAGGAATATCGCCTGCTCGTTGAGGCGAGGCTCGGGGATATCGAGCGATCCACAGCTCTGACGGAAGGCGTCGGGATCTATCCGACGCTGCGCAAGGCCATGTTTTACAGCCTTGAAGCGGGAGGCAAAAGGCTTCGCCCGTGCCTGCTGCTTGCCGTATGCGAGCTCTTGGGCGGCGATACCGATATGGCGCTGCCCATAGCCTGCGGGCTTGAAATGATACACACCTACTCGCTAATACATGACGATCTGCCGTGCATGGACGATGATGATTTCCGCAGGGGAAAGCCCTCCAATCATAAGGTTTTCGGTGAGGCGATGGCAGTGCTCGCTGGCGACGGGCTTTTATCGCTCGCGTTTGAGACTATGCTCAAAGGCGCTGAGGGGCTCGATGGGGAAGCGCTCAAAAACTACCTTAAAGCCGTGAACGAGGTCGCCTCGCGTGCCGGTTCCGGCGGCATGGTCTCCGGTCAGGCGGCTGATATAGTCTACGAGGGTGAGCATAATCAGACCGAGGAAATGCTCGCCTATATCCATACGCATAAAACCGCCGACATGCTCTGCGCCGCGGTGCTCGCCGGCGCTTATGCTGCCGGTGCTGGCGATGAAATGACTGCAATGCTCAAAATCTACGCGCAGAAGCTTGGACTGCTCTTCCAGATCACCGACGACGTTCTCGATTTTCAGGGCGAGGCGGCGGCGCTGGGGAAGACTCCGGGCAAGGACGAGGCTTCCGGCAAGCTGACCTACGCCACACTGTACGGAGTGGAAGGAGCAAAGCAGAAGGCAAGGATAACGGCTGACGAGGCAAAGGCTGCCGTTTCGGACGTCAAAAACAACGGTCTGCTCTTAGCCGTGATAGACAATATTCTTTACAGGAGCTTTTGATAAATGGAGCACAGCGACCTTCGCTTGCTTAACAAAATACTCTCGCCGCGCGATCTTGCCGCGCTTGACGCCGCGCAGCTTGACGCCCTCGCGGACGAAATTCGCGGGCTTTTGATAACCACGGTTTCAAAAAACGGCGGTCATTTGGCGTCTAACCTCGGTGTTGTGGAGCTGACCATAGCTCTGCACAGGGTTTTCGATTTTAAAACGGACAGGCTCGTTTTCGACGTTGGACATCAAAGCTATGTTCACAAGCTGTTGACGGGCAGGCTCAAAGGCTTTGAGGAGCTGCGCAAAAGGGGCGGCATAGCGGGCTTCCCAAAGACGACGGAAAGCGTATACGACGCTTTCAACACGGGTCATTCCAGCACCTCGGTCTCCGCCGCGATCGGCATTATGCGTGCCGACGCCTTGCAGGGCGTCAGGCGATCGGTCGTAGCGGTGATAGGCGACGGCGCTTTGACGGGGGGCATGGCTTATGAGGCGCTTGACGACGTCGGTCAGCAGCAGCTTCCGCTCATTGTGGTGCTCAATGATAACGAGATGTCCATTTCCGGCAATGTCGGCGGCATGAGCCGTCACCTTGCCAAGGTCAGGTCGGGAAGAAGGTACAGGGGATTTAAACGGCGCTTTTCCAGCTCGCTCAAAAGAATTCCGCATATAGGCAGCAAGCTGAGCGACAGGCTGGAAAGGCTCAAAAACAGGTTCAAGTATTTTCTGCTCCCCAACGTGCTGTTTGAGGAGCTCGGATTCACTTACTTAGGACCAATTAATGGGCACGATATCTCTGCGCTTACAGAGGTTCTTGAACACGCAAAGCAGATGGACAAGCCCGTCGTGGTGCACGTTTTGACCCAAAAGGGCAAGGGCTACGCTCCTGCCGAGCAGAACCCGGAGAAGTTCCATGGCATTGGCAAATTCGATGAGAAGACGGGGGAGAGCAAGAGCTCCGTTGGCAATTCCGCGATATTTGCGGGTGAGCTTTGCCGCCTTGCCGAAAGCAACGGAAGGATAACCGCGATCACTGCCGCAATGACCTCGGGCACGGGGCTCGAGACGTTCAAAAATCGTTTTCCCGAGCGCTTTTTCGACGTAGGCATTGCCGAGCAGCACGCGGTCACTATGGCGGCGGGCATGGCTGTATCCGGCGCACTGCCGGTATTTTGCGTGTATTCCTCCTTCCTGCAAAGGGCTTACGATCAGCTTCTGCATGACGTCTGCTTGCAGGATCTTAAAGTGATATTCGGCATAGACCGCGCGGGTCTCGTCGGCGCAGACGGCGAGACGCACCACGGTATTTACGATATTGCGTATCTCATGACCCTCCCCAATATGAAGCTGCTTTCACCTTCATCAAGAGATGAGCTTCGCGCCTGCCTCGATTGGGCTGTTGAAAACTGCAAATCCCCATGCGCCATCAGGTATAACAGGGGTGTGCTGCCCGAAAGAGCGTACGACGGCGGCAGCGTTTTAAGATGGGAGTTCATATCTCCTGCCGCGCCTGTTACAGTCGCAGCGACCGGGCGTATGGTAGAGGCCGCGATAAACGCCTGCAAGGGTCTTCCCGTAGGCGTTTGCAGCGCCCGCTGTTTACGCCCCATGGATGAAGCCGCTTTGGAGGCTTTAAGCCGCCAAGAGGTCATCATTACTCTTGAGGACGGCATAGTCAACGCGGGCTTCGGCGCTCAGCTCGCCGCCTCCATGTGCGAAAGAGGAGCCGCCTGCCGCGTTATTAACCTCGGCGTTCCGAACAGGGTCGTCGAGCAGGGCACGGTCGCACAGCAGGATGAAGAGTGCGGCATAGACGAGGCGAGCGTCAGAGCAAGGGTTTTAGAGCAGCTTGCGCTTGCTGCAACGCAAGTGAGGGAGGTCAAAAATGTCTAAACGAGCTGACGTTTTGCTTGTTGAGCAGGGGGTTGCGCAAAGCCGCGAGCGCGCGAAGGCGCTCATAATGGAGGGCGTTGTTTACTTTAATGAGGTAAAGGTGCAAAAAGCCTCCGACTCATTTGCCGACGATACAAGGCTTATAGTCAGAGAGGATCCGATCCCCTTCGTATCAAGGGGCGGGCTAAAGCTCAAAAAAGCCGTAGAGGAGTATGCTATCGACCTTGAAGGCTTGGTTTGCGTTGACGTCGGCGCTTCTACCGGCGGCTTTACAGACTGCATGCTGCAAAACGGAGCAAGGCTCGTTTATGCCGTTGACGTCGGCTACGGTCAGCTCGACTGGCGCCTGCGAAACGACGAGAGAGTCGTGTGCATGGAGCGGCACAACGCAAGGCTCATGGAGCCCGCATGGTTTCAAGAGCAGCCAAGGTTTGCATCCTGCGACGTATCGTTCATCTCCATCAAACTGATACTGCCCGCGATATACTCCTGCTTGACTGACGGCGGGAGAGCTGTTGTGCTCGTTAAGCCTCAGTTTGAGGCGGGGCGCGGCAAGATAGGCAAAAACGGGGTCGTGAGAGAGCTTGAAACCCATATCGAGGTCTTGACCGAATGCGCGCTGTTTGCTCGGGAGCAGGGGTTTGAGATATTGGCGCTCAACTACTCGCCCATCACGGGACCTAAGGGCAATATAGAGTATCTGATGTACCTTAAAAAACCGCAGCGCGAAGATACTGCCGTGTCGACTTCGCCGGCAGTAGTGGATATCCCCTCCGAGGCTTCCCGCGTTGCAAGGCTTTCGCACGAAGCGCTTGCGTGATATTATTGAGTTATGAAACTGCTTTTTTCAACAAATCCTTATAAAGAGAGCGCGCCCGAGCTTATGAGCAGCCTTGTGGAGTATTCCGCAGGACACGGCGTCGAGGCGTATTCCGCCGTCGGCAATGAGGAACTTTCCCTGCTTGCGGAGAAGCACAGCGACGCACTCGCGATAATAACGATAGGCGGCGACGGCACGATACTTCGCGCCATGCACACCGCGGCAAAATTCGGCATACCCGTGCTCGGCATCAATATGGGCAGGGTCGGCTTTTACAGCGAGATCGGTACCGAGGGCTTTCCGGAAGCTTTGAAGAGGCTTAAAGAAGGAAGCTATTTTACAGAGTACCGCTCAATGCTTCAAGGCACGGTGAACGGCGAGCACATAGGGGATTGTCTCAACGATTATTCCGTGCACCGCCAGGAGCTCTCGTCGATAGTCCAACTCGACCTTTCCGTAGATGAAGACGACGTGGGTAATCTTATGGCTGACGGGCTCGTCATCGCAACGCCATCGGGCTCCACGGCTTATACTATCTCGGCGGGCGGTCCCGTGGTTGCACCGCGGCTTGACTGCATACTCGTCACGCCGATATGCCCTCATTCGCTGACGGTCAGACCCATTGCCGCAGCAGCGGACTCTGTTATCAAAGTGCGGCTCAAATCCGTCTGCCGCATCAGCGAGGACGGGCAGAACACCCGCATACTCTATCCGGGCGACGAGCTCAAAATCTCAAGATCGCGTTATACAGCCGGTTTTATAAGGTTTGAGAAGCGAAACGTGTTTAAGCTGTTGAGGGAAAAGCTGCTTTAAGCAGCGAAAAATGCCATGCTTGAAAGACTTGTTATCGAAAATATTGCGCTTATAGAAAGGCTGGAGCTTGAGCTTTCGGCAGGATTTACCGTGCTCACGGGCGAGACCGGCGCGGGTAAATCAATAATAATCGACGCCGTTAATCTCGTGCTCGGCGGAAGAGCGAGCCGTGAGCTCATTTCCTACGGCAAGCAGAAGGCAAGGGTCGAGGCTTTCTTTGGCATTTCCGATATGCCTGCCGTGCTCTCGTGGCTCAAAGGCGCACAGCTTGAGGCGGAGGACGGCGCGCTTGTTATCACGAGGGAGATCACTGTACAGGGCAAGAGCATTTGCCGTGTCAATGGCGAGCCTGTCCAGCTTGCCTCACTTAAACAGCTTACCGCCCTGCTTGTCGACGTCCACGGTCAGCATGAGCATCAGTCACTGCTGGATGAGAAAAATCATCTCGACGTCATCGACGCATATATGAGCGGCAGCATAGAGCCTCTCCTTAATAAGACCCGCAAGCTTTATGAGAGCTATGCCGATATCACGGCAAGGCTCAACGCCGGATTTATGTCCGAGACGGAGCGTGAGCGTCGTATCGACATTTTAAAATATCAGATCGATGAGATCGAAAAGGCAAAGCTCGATCCCAACGAGGAGGAGCGTATCGCGGCAGAGCTGAAGCTGCTTACCAATGCCGAGAGGATAACGGGTAACATCAACGCCTGCTCCGCAGCGCTTTCCGGCGAAGGCGGGGTGGAGAGCATTAAAAAAGCCGCGGATGCGCTGAACGCCGTTGCCGAGTATTCCGAGATCTACGCCGATACGGCAAAAAGGCTCAACGATCTTTATTACGAGCTCGAGGACGTTGCCTACACCGTGCGCGATCTAAGACCGGAAGCCGAGTTCGATCCGCGCAGGATCGATACTCTCGAGCTTCGGCTTGACGTTATTGACGGCTTGAAGCATAAGTACGGCAGGACAGTTTCGGAGGTGCTTGACTTTTGCGCCGATGCAAAGAATGAGCTTGCGGCGCTCGTTGGCTCAGAGGAGGAGCGGGAGCGGCTTGCCGCACAAAAAAACACAGTTACTGCTGAGTATTTTGCTGCTGCCGGCGAGCTCACGGCGGCAAGGCAGACCTCTGCAAAGCAGCTCTGCGCCCTTGCGCAGGAGGAGCTTAAAAGCCTTGGCATGAAGAACGCAAGGCTCGGCGCCGAGTTCGGACGCATCGACGAAGAGCCGCATCCCGACGGCATGGATACGGTGGCGCTGCTGCTTTCCGCCAACACCGGCGAGCCCTTGAAGGCGCTCTCGAAGGTCGCTTCGGGCGGCGAGCTCTCGCGTATAATGCTTGCCTTAAAGACTGTGATAACCGATGCGGACGGCATACCAACGCTCATATTCGACGAGGTCGATACGGGCATCAGCGGCAGCACCGCAAACACCGTCGGGCTCAGGATGAAGCGAATAGCGCAAAAGCATCAGGTGCTCTGTGTAACGCATCTGCCGCAGATAGCCGCTTTTGCGGACGATCATTTCCTTGTTGAAAAAAATAGGATTATAACCCCTGTATTTCTAATATTTAATTTTTTGATTAATTTTACTAAAAAATATAATTATGAAGTGAATTTTAAACTACTAATGCAAGATGATGGTGATACAAAAGCTAATTATGAAATTATCATAAAAAGAATTATAACAGAATTATATAACTTAGATGATAATTTATTAAATTCAAATGCAGAAAATTCTGATGAAAATAATAAAGTGGAAGATGATGAAAAAGGTATATTAAATAATGATCTAGAAGAAAATTGGTGGTTTAATTATATTAAAGAAGAAAAAATTTTAACTAATAAAAATGATGAAGAAATAGATCCTTTCTTTGTTGATAATTGTTTAAATTATAAAGCAAAAAGAAATTACAATTCAATCAAAAACAACATTATTGAAAAATTGTATAATAATTTTAAGAAATAATTAATAAGATTAATAATTATTTAATATATTATAAATTTATATATTTTTATATAAATCTATTTACAATTGGGGATTGGGGATTGGGGATTGGGGATTGGAGATCGGAAGAGCGT
>CALEPU010000167.1 GCA_937913075.1 uncultured Clostridia bacterium | reverse complement strand
CGCGGGGTTGTTATGGCTGCGGGCGTGCTCGGCAAAATAAAGACCACCTTGCAGAGCGTTGCCCTTCCGATGGTGCTTGTTGCAGGCCCCTTCTTCAAGGCGATAGGCGTGCCTGTGGATTTCATACTGCTTGCCGCTTCCGTAATAATGACTATATGGTCGGGGCTCGATTATATCCTCCGCAATAAGAGCATATTCAGTATGAAGGAGAACCGTTGATGACCGACCTTGAGATCTGCCGCGACGAGGCTTCCTTCGCAGAGGAGTGCTCGCGGCTCGTCATGTTGACTGCGTCAAAGCTCGTTCCAATGGGCGCACACGCCGCTGTTGCGGAGAGCCTGACCGGAGGGCTAATTTCCTCCGAGATAGTAAGAGCAGCCGGCAGCTCACGCTGGTTTAAAGAGGGCTGCGTAACCTATGCCGAGGAGGCGAAGATCAGGCGGCTCGGCGTTCTGCCGGAAAGTATTGAAAGGTTCACCGCCGTCAGCTCCAAGGTAGCGGGGGAGATGGCGGCAGGCGTTCTCAATTCCTCTGAAAGCGATATCGCCGTTGCCGCAACGGGACTTGCGGGTCCGGGAGCCGACGAGTACGGGCGCCCGGCCGGGCTGGTGTTCATAGGCGGAGCTTGCAGGCAGGGCTTCGTCACGAAAAAGCTTTCGCTTTCCGGCGACAGGCTGGAGGTGCGCCGTCAGGCGGCGCTTGCCGCGCTGCGTCTTTTAGCCGCGCTCGCGGAGCTTTTATAACGGTCATTTCCTCATTTTCAATAAATATATCCGATATTTCTTCAAAAAACGCTTTACACTGCTGCGCCGAGATGGTATTATTGACAGGCAAAAGGTATTACCTATTTTACGGAGGAGCGTATGGAAGAGCTCGGCACCCGCAGCGTTAAGGAGCTGCTTATTCATGAGATGAAATACGGTCAGTATGCCAATGCGGAGCGTCTGCCGAGGGAGTCGCTTTTGGCTGAGAAGCTCAACATCAGCCGCACTCAGCTCAGGGACTCGCTTGCGGAGCTCGAGCGTGAGGGCTTTATCGGGCGCCGCCAGGGGCTCGGCACTATAATAAACCGTCACGTTTTAAACGTGCCCGTGCGCATGGATCTCGAGATAGAGTTCATGGATATGGTGCGCATCTCAGGTCATTCCCCCTCCGAAAAGCTGGTCAAGATCTGCCCCGTTTACTCCTCGACTATCGCAAAAAAGCTCGGCATAGCCAAGACGGACGAGATGCTGCTCGTGTCCAGGGTCGTCACTGCGGACGACGAGCCCGTTATATACTGCGAGGATTATATCCCAAAGGCGCTCATAAAGCATGACGACTACACCGAGCTCGACCTTGAAACTCCGATTTTCTACTTTTTAAAGCAGTTTTGCGGCAAGGAGGCATACCTCGATCTCACCGAACTGCGCGCCATCGCCGCTGCCGGCTCCATTGCGGAAAGGCTGCGGGTCGAAGCAGGCACGCCCGTGCTCTATATGGACGAGCTCGACTATGATTTTGAGGGCGAGCCCGTCATGTATTCCCGTCAGTATTACGTCGACGGCGTTATTCCCCACACGGTAATGCGCCGCCGCATCTGAAACCGTAAATATAAAAAGCATGGCATGCCATGCTTTTTGCTAATTTGCCTTGGCCAGCGATCCCAACACTGCCTGCATTTCCGCGTCCGACGCAGTATAGCCGTAGGTCATTACGAAGAAAATAACGTCGCCTATGGGAGCGTATACCGCGTTCTCCTTGCCCTGCCACTCGACGCCGTTCACCTTGAAGGGAGCTATCTCGGCGGAGGTGTTGACTTTAAGGCTGGAGTCGATGTTCGCCCGAGTGTTGATGGTGACCCAGATGTACTCGCGAGCATCCTCACTCGCTTTGAGAAACAGAGAGTTGTCGTCCTCGACGCCGCCTGCGGTGCCGGGTATAAGCACCCAGCCTTCGGGAACGAGGACGGTGATGTTGCCCGCAGTCTGCATAGTGCCGGTTACGGTGCTCTCGCCTTTATAGGAGCCTTCGTTCGTTTTGACGGGGTCGTCGGTACCGACGGGCTTGGCGGCGCAGGCAGCGGCAAACGCAAGAGCGCACACCGTCAGCACCGAAAGAAGTATCGAAACAAATCTCTTCACAAGAAAATACCTCCGAAGCAATTTTGCATATCTTTATTATAAATGAAGCAAAGCCGCTTTGCAATACCCGACGGATCTTGAAACGGCGGAACGGACAACAAAAATATATTATTAATATCCTCGGCAAGCTGTTGACATAATAAGGCGGGAGTGTTATTATACTGTTAGCACTCAAACGAGGCGAGTGCTAACAACAAACGGCGAGGAGGTGACAGCCGATGGAAGAAAGCAAGAGCACGGGCATACTCGATATCCGCAAGATGCGTATTTTGCAGGCGATAGTCGACGACTACATCATGACCGCCGCGCCCGTCGGCAGCCGCACCGTTTCAAAGAGGAGCGATATGGGGCTCTCGCCCGCAACTATAAGGAATGAGATGAGCGATCTCACCGAGCTGGGCTTTTTGGAGCAGCCGCATACCTCGGCGGGGCGCATCCCCTCCGAAAAGGCATACCGCCTTTACGTCAACCACATGATGAACACCGCAAACCTTTCGGACGACGAGGCGGATTACATCCGTCGCCATCTCGACACGAGGGTACACGAGGTGGGCGAGGTCATCAGGCAGACGGCGAAGGTGCTCTCCGATATGACGAATTACACCTCAATGGTGCTCGTCCCTCAGGTATCCGGTCTCAGGGTCAGGCGCATATCGCTGATACCCGTCTCCGAGGGGACGGCTATGGCGGTAGTTGTTACCAACACCGGCGTCACGAAGAACGCAATGATAAACGTACCGCCCACGCTCACGCCGGACGACCTTGAAAAGATATCAAAGCTCATTACCGAAAAGCTGGACGGTCACCGTCTTGCCGACGCCGTGACCTCGGTGCTGCCCATGATAAAAAACGAGGTCGGCGAACAGGCGGAAGCTGTGGGGCAGATGCTTACCGAGATCGAGCGCAGCATGTCCGAGCAAGACGTCGAGGTAGTCGGCGCTTCGAACATACTCGACTATCCCGAGTACAGCGACGCTCAAAAGGCAAGGTCCTTCCTCACGGAGATAGAGCAGGGCGATTACCTCTATAAGGTGCTGACCGACGCTTCGGACGTCGAGATGAGCGTGAGGATCGGCGCGGAGAACGACAACCCCGACATGCAGGACTGCTCTGTCGTCACCGTAACCTATAAGGCGGGCGGCAAAAACATCGGCACCATGGGCGTCGTCGGACCTACCCGCATGGATTACGGCAAGGTCATGGCGATACTTAAATACATGAGCTCGAGCCTCAGCGATATACTGAGCAAGCTCTTAAAGTGATCTGCGATCAGCCTTCTCCTTAGAGGGGAGCAGCGCAGGCGCATTTTCGGAAGGAGCGCACAATGTCCAGAAAGAAAAAGAAAAGGACTGTCAACAATATGAACGAAAACACAAAAGCCGAAACCGAGCTTGAGCTTGAAAACGAGACCGAGACCGCGGTAAACGAAACGGAAGAGGTCAAGCCCGAAGCCGCCGAGGAAGCAAAGACCTCGGTCGATGAGGAGATCCCCGAGGAGATCGTCATAACGGGTGAACAGGCAAAGGAATTAAAAGCTCAGCTTGACAAGCTGCGCGAGGAGCGGGACGACGCCGTTAAGCAGGCGCAAAGGCTGCAGGCGGAGTTCGAGAACTACCGCAAGCGTAATGCCTCGCTTGCCTCGGAGAGCCGCGACGACGGCGTGCGCGATACCGTCAAGCAGCTCCTGCCGGTGCTTGATAATTTCGACAGAGCGATGGCGAACGCGCCCGAGGGCGACCCCTTTGCGGAGGGCGTTGAGAAGATAGCAAAGCAGCTTATTGACAGCCTCGCCAAATGCGGCGTTGAGGAGGTCGAGGCTGACGGCATGTTCGATCCCAACCTTCACGAGGCCGTTATGAAGGACAGCACGGAGGGAGTCGAGCCCGGCATGATCACCCAAGTGTTCCAGAAGGGCTACCGCGTGAAGGGCAGGATAATCCGTCACACAATGGTAAAGGTAAACGAATAGGATGTTCCGGCGTAAAGAACGCCGTTCAGCATACATAATCAAGTAAATTAAATCTATCTTATGGAGGATAAAAATATGAGTAAGATCATCGGTATCGACCTTGGTACTACCAATTCCTGCGTCGCCGTTCTCGAGGGCGGCGAGCCTGTCGTTATAGCAAACGCCGAGGGCGCAAGGACTACGCCTTCCGTAGTCGCCTTCAAAAACGGCGAGCGTATGGTCGGTCAGGTCGCAAAGCGTCAGGCGATAACCAACCCCGACAACACTGTCTCTTCCATCAAGCGTGAGATGGGCTCCGACTACAAGCGCACCATCGAGGGCAAGTCCTATACCCCTCAGGAGATCTCCGCTATGATTTTGCAGAAGCTGAAGCAGGACGCTGAGGCTTATCTCGGCGAGAAGGTGACCGAGGCGGTCATCACCGTCCCCGCTTACTTCTCCGACAGTCAGCGTCAGGCGACCAAGGACGCGGGCCGTATCGCCGGTCTTGACGTAAAGCGTATTATCAACGAGCCGACTGCGGCATCCCTCGCCTATGGCATCGACAAGGAGCACAGGCAGAAGATATTGGTCTACGACCTCGGCGGCGGCACCTTCGACGTATCGCTGCTTGAAATAGGCGACGGCGTTTTCGAGGTGCTTGCGACTAACGGCAACAACCGCTTGGGCGGCGACGACTTTGATAAGAGGCTGATGGATTACATCGCGGAGGATTTCAAAAACAACAACGGAATTGACCTCCGTAACGACCGTATCGCAAAGCAGCGCCTTATGGACGCTGCGGAGAAGGCAAAGATCGAGCTTTCCTCCACGCTTACCACCAACGTCAACCTGCCCTTCATCACGGCTGACGCCACCGGCCCCAAGCATATCGACATGAACATCACAAGGGCTAAGTTCGAGGAGCTCATTGCCGACCTTATCGACAAGACAAGGGTCTGCATGGAGCAGGCGCTGCGCGACGCCAACCTCAAGACCGACCAGATCGACAAGGTCATTCTCGTCGGCGGTTCCTCCCGTATCCCCTGTGTGCAGGAGCTCGTTAAGAAGATCTCCGGCAAGGAGCCCTTCAAGGGCATCAACCCCGATGAGTGTGTTGCTATCGGCGCCGCTATCCAGGGCGGTATCCTGGGCGGCGAGGTCAAGGATATCCTCCTGCTCGACGTTACGCCTCTGTCCCTCGGCATAGAGACCCTCGGCGGCGTATTCACAAGGCTCGTCGACAGGAACACCACCATCCCCGTACAGAAGAAGCAGATATTCTCCACCGCGGCTGACGGTCAGACCTCGGTTGAGGTTCATGTTTTGCAGGGCGAGCGTGAGATGGCGCAGTACAATAAGACCCTCGGCCGCTTCCAGCTCACCGGCATTGCGCCCGCGCCCCGCGGCATCCCGCAGATCGAGGTCACCTTCGATATCGACGGTAACGGCATAGTTCACGTTTCCGCAAAGGATCTCGGCACGGGCAACGAGCAGAAGGTCACCATCACCGCCTCCACCAACCTCTCCGAGGACGATATCCAGAAGGCCGTGCGCGAGGCGGAGCAGTTCGCCGATGAGGATAAGAAGCGCAAGGAGGAGGTCGAGGCAAGGAACCATGCCGACTCCATGATCGCCGCGACCGAGAAGTCCATGAAGGAAATGGGCGATAAGATCCCCGAGGACGATAAGGCAAAGGTCAACAAGGAGATCGAGAACGTAAAGAACGCGCTCGCAGGCTCCGATATCGAGGCTGTTAAGTCCGCTGTCGAGAAGATGACCGAGGTATCCTATGAGGTGTTCGGCAAGGTCTATCAGCAGCAGGCGCAGGAGGCACAGCAGGCGCAGGGCGACGCCGCATATTCCTCCGAAGCCGGCGAGCAGCAGCAGAATGACGACGGCGTTGTCGATGCAGACTACGAGGTCGTAGACGATAACAAGAACAACTGATTTGCAGCCTCCCGACGGGGGCGACAGCCCCCGTCGGGAGCTTAACTGAAAACTGAAGACTGAAAAATGAATAATGAATAATTGTTGAAAAAATCCCCACAGGGGGATTTTCTACCGTAATTTTTCAGTTTTCGGTCTTCAATTTTCAGCATTCATTATTGAAGAAGCGGCACGCCGCTTTTTCATCCGAGGTGATTTTATGGCAGAGACCAAACGAGATTATTACGAGGTCCTCGGCGTTAACAAGACGGCGAGCGAGGACGAGATAAAAACAGCCTTCCGTCAGGCGGCTAAAAAGTATCATCCCGATCTGCATCCCGATGATAAGGATGCGGAGGCGAAATTCAAAGAGGTCAACGAGGCTTACGAGGTACTCTCAAACGCGGACAAGCGTGCGAAGTACGATCAGTTCGGTCATGCCGCGTTCGATCCCACAGCGGGCGGCGGCAGCGGCTTCGGCGGCGGAT
>CALEPU010000166.1 GCA_937913075.1 uncultured Clostridia bacterium | reverse complement strand
CCTAGCGCCGCGATAGTATTCAATAAGTCCGGCGGCAGGGTAGACCTGCAAAGAAGTGCCGCCGACTATCAGCATATCGGCGCGCATTATATGCGTGACTGCGCCTGTCAGAGTATCGCTGTCGAGCCCCTCCTCATAAAGCACAACGTCGGGCTTTATAATACCGCCGCAGGTACAGCGGGGGACGCCTTCGTTCTCGGCAACGAAGCTATCGTCATAGAATTTGCCGCAGTGCATACAACGGTTCCTTTTGATTGAGCCGTGCAGCTCGTAAACGTTTTTGCTGCCTGCCATCGTATGCAGACCGTCGATATTCTGTGTGGCGACGGCAGTAAGCTTGCCGTCTGCTTCAAGCTTGGCAAGTGCAAGGTGCGCTCTGTTGGGCTTTGCGTCGCCGCTCATCAAAAGTGTGCGATAGTATTTGAAGAAAACCTCCGGATGTCTGTCAAAAAAGCTGCGCGAAAGCAGCGTCTCCGGCGGATAGCCAAAGTCCCGTATTGCTTTAAAAATCCCGTTTTCACTACGGAAATCGGGTATTCCGCTTTCCGTCGATACGCCTGCTCCTCCAAGGAAAACTATCCTGCGGCTTGCGGCGAGCATCTCCTTTAAGGTATCTATACCGCTCATAAAGCACCCCCTGATGTTCTATTAACTAATAATATAACATATCGAAGTGCCTGTCAATTATAAAGCGGATTGAGTGTTATTGGCGAAGGGGGAGATACTGCGTAGCTCGGAATGGGGGATGAGCAGTCATACCGTGCGCTGTAATAAGGGTCGCCGCCGATAAGCGAGCTGCGCAGCACGTCGTAGTATCTTTCGAGCGATTTTTTATCAGCTGCTGCTACTGCACAGGTTTTCCCTATGACAGCTTCTGCGAACGGCGTATAAACGCATCTTGAACCTCTTTCGGTCATTGCAAGGCAGAGACCTACGTCCCATCCAATGCCGCTAAGCGATGCGTCGAATTTTCCGGCCTTGCGGAATACGGCGGCATTGACCGCCATAAACCTGCCGTCGACTGCAGATACTCCTCTCTGCATAGCGGTATAAAAGCATTTCATCTCATCAATATTGTCGTCCTGCGTCCCTTTGTATAGGGAAGAACACCATCCGTTAAGCCCGATTATCTGACCTGTATGCAGCAGCATACCGCTGATGTCATAAAGCTTGCCGCCGCACGCGCCGACTCCCTTAATACAAAGGGGCTCCAAGAGTCTTTCAACAAAATCAGAAGTCTTTATAACAGCGTTGGGATCGACAAAAACAAGCGCATCCGCGGCCGACACATCGGCGCCGAGGTTCAAAAGCTCGGGGACGCTCATATCCTTTGCGGCATATACGACCTCGGCAGCCTTGTTTCTTTTTATAGCTCTTAAATAATCATTGAGCCTTGTGCTGTTGCAGAGAGGCGGAGCGCTTACAATGGTAATTCCGCAGTGCTTATAGGTAAGCCGCGAGTCGATTGAATCAAGGCAGGCTTGCAGCGAAGCCAGCTCCGCCTTTGCATGTATTATGATCCTGACGCTTGCTTTGCCTGTATTGCAGCGGTATTGAAGCCCGCCTGCAAATTTACCGTTAAACAGCGCAGGCGTGGCTTTTGATGAATGCTTGTTATAAGCCGAAAGCTCGCTTGTGTTCACTAAGCTTGGCTCTTCATGCAAAACCGAGAGCAAGACTGACGAAATTTGCGTGAGGCTCTTTGCTGTGGTGAAGCATTTCACTGCCAGCTCGCGCAAGGGATGTTTTTCCGAGGAGCATTCCGTACAGACCTTCTTAAAAAGCCGCCTGCCTACGAACAGCCCGTCCGCATAAAAGCCGGAGCAAAGCACCGCCTCAACGGAAGCCGCAGGCTTGAAGAATGGGCGCGGGCACACCGAGCCATGATAGCGGTACTCGCAGTCACAGTATAAAAGCTCCGGCTTGCTGCGGTTTTCATACTCGCGAGCGCAGAGCCCAAGCGCAAAGGGCTTCAATACATCGCCTGCGTTTATCGCAAGGACTATATCCCCGGTAGCCATTTCAGCCGCTATTTTGAGAAGCTCATTATCGGTACTTAACCCTGATATATTGTGCAGCTTGCTGACATATTGCGTTGAATACCCCTCGGGTATTTCCGCAAAGGCTTCCCAATTATCATATTGCTGGCTCATTATTGAATTAAGCGTTGCGCGTTTAAGCTCCGCTCCTCGCCCGTTTGATATGATAACTATGCTGAATTTGCACGCCGCATCGTATTCCTCGGCGTAAGAAGCAAGCCTGCTTTCCCGCTCAAAAGTGCTCTTTGAGTATTCATCCTGTAAGGGCAGAGGGGAAGGACAAGAGGGCTGCTTCCCCAAAGCTATTGATATAAGCTCGGTGATACCGTTTATCAGCGTTTTGTTCATGCAAAGAGTATCTCCGCTTTAATGCTGTGTGATACCCATACAAAGAAGCTTAAATTAAAATATCGTATATTGCTTGAAAAATCACTCGCTATATGTTATTCTTTGTGTGTAGTGTCAAGGAGGTGTATTTATGAGCAATTATGATTATGATATCGTTGTGCTGGGCGGCGGTCCCGGCGGTTATATAGCGGCGATCCGTGCCGCGCAGTACGGCAAGAGCGTTGCCCTTGTAGAGGCGAGGGAGCTTGGCGGCACATGCCTCAATCGCGGCTGCATACCCACAAAGGCGTTGCTGCATTGCGCGGAAGTCTATGAGCAGACCGCGAACGCCGCGACATTCGGCGTTGATGCAGAGGGCGTCGGTTACGACTATGCGCGCATGGCGGCTTACAAGACAGCGACAGTAGATAAGCTCGTTTCCGGCATCGCCGGGCTTGAAAAAGCTCACGGCGTTAAGGTGATAAAGGGCTTCGGACGTTTGACCGACGCACATACAATGACAGTCGCACAGCCGTCCGAGGAGGAAATGAGCATCACATTTGATAAACTTATACTTGCAACAGGTTCCTCGCCTGCGCGTCCTCCCATCGATGGGATCGACGGCAAAAATGTCGTAACCTCCGACGATATCCTCGCAATGGATGAGTTACCAGAAAGCTTCGTAATAATCGGAGGCGGCGTTATCGGTGTTGAGTTTGCTACGCTTTTTGCAACACTCGGCAAGGCTGTTACTGTGATCGAGATGATGCCCTCTATACTGCCCGGCGTGGATGCTGACGTCGTTCGCACCTGCCTGCGTGTTCTTAAAAAGAAAAAGGTTGCTGTTGTCAACAACGCCAAGGTCATAAAGATCGAGGGCGGGGAAGAGGTCACCGTGAGCTATGAGCTCAACGGCGCCGTTAAGACCGCGACAGGCGCTTGCTGTGTTGTAAGCGTTGGTCGCAGGGCTGAAACACGCGGCATCGGTCTCGAGGAACTCGGTATCGAGATGAACCGCGCATTCGTCAATACCGACGCTCACTGCCGCACCAGCATCGAAAACATTTATGCTATCGGCGATATAACCGGCAAGATACAGCTTGCGCACGTTGCCTCCGCTCAGGGGCTTGTTGCCGCAGCTAACGCCGCAGGGCGTGACGAGACAATGGATTACAGCGTTGTTCCCTCATGCATATATACCGGCCCCGAGATAGCCTTCGTTGGCGTTTCAGAGGATAAGGCTAAGGCGCAGGGCATTGAGTACAAGGTCGGCTCATATAACGTCGCAGGCAACGGCAGATCAATGGTCATGGGCGAAAATCTCGGCATTGCAAAGCTCATTTCCGATGCAGAGGGCAAGCTTATCGGCGCACAGCTCATGTGTCCGCGAGCAACCGATATGATAGCGGAGCTTGCAGCGGCAATGAAGCTTGGTGCTTCTGTCAAGGATATAGCGGATACAATTCATCCCCATCCCACCGTCAGCGAGGTCGTGATGGAGGCCGCCCACGATTGGGAGGGGCTTTGCTGTCACGCCCTGCCCAAGAGGAAGTAATTTTTTACTAAATGGAAAGGAGCCGAGCGCGGCTCCTTTTTAGTTTGCGTTACAGCAATATTTCCTCGCCGCTTTCGAGCTTTTCGAACAGCTTTTTGGCGGCGATCAGATCGGCAACGAAATCATTGGTAAGGTCAGCGCGGCGAAGCAGCGCGGCAGGGTGATAAGTCGGTATTATATAGAACGCGCCGGCTTTCTTAACACATCCGCGCTGACGCGATATTTGAATATCACGGTCATAAACGTATCTCGCGGCGATCCTGCCAAGGCAGACGATCACCTTCGGATGAACAAGCGCCACCTGCGCTCTGAGGTAGGGGAGGCATGCCTCCGCCTCATCGGGCAGCGGATCCCTGTTTTGCGGAGGGCGGCACTTTACGACGTTGCAGATATAACAGTTTCTCCTGTCAAGGTCCGCTTCCTCTAAAAGCTCGTTGAAAAGCCTGCCTGCTGCGCCAACAAAAGGCACGCCGCTTTCGTCCTCCTCGCGTCCCGGACCCTCTCCGATAAACATTATCCCGGCATGCGGGTCGCCGTCGGCAATAACTATATTGCGGCGCTGTTCACATAGACGGCACTTAGTGCAGCCCGAAAGCTCATTATAAAGAGAATTCCAGTCGAATTTAAGAGTAGCCATTTCAGCCGTTGATATAGATCCTGTGGGCTCGTCTCGTTACGTCGCAGGTAAGCTCATAGTTTATGGTGCCGACGATCTGCGAGACCTCCTCGATGCTCATGCCGCCGTTGCCCCAAAGCACGACCTCGTCGCCGCGCTTAACGTCGGAGCCTGTAACATCGCACATGCACATATCCATACAGATGCGCCCAACCTGACGGTACTTCTTGCCCTTTATGGCAAATATTGCGCTGTTGGAGAGCCTGCGGGGGTAACCGTCGGCATAGCCGACTGTGACGACGGCGCTCTTGATATCATGATCGGCGCGATACGTCCTGCCATAGCTGATGCTGGAGCCTTTGGGCAGCTCGCGCACCTGCGCAACGCGGGATTTAAGGGTCATAACGGGCTTCAGTTCGCCGCTGTGGGGCATGCTGTCTGGATACATTCCGTAGAGCATAACGCCTTCGCGCACGTAATCGTAATGCACCTCGGGATGATCCATTATAGCTGCTGAGTTGCTGACGTGGCACTTCTCAATACTTATGCCTCTTGCTATAAGCCCATTGCGCACGGCAGTATAATTCTCATACTGAGCTGCGGTGTAATCGTTCTCCTCGGGAGTATCGGCAACTGCAAAATGAGTGAACATGCCGACAGCATTGAGGCAGGGAAGGTTATAGATATGCTCTGCATCGTCAATTGCCTTGTCTAACACCTGCCTGCCCGCAATATGCCCGTGAGCATAAAGACCGCAGCGCCCCATGCCGGAATCTATCTTTATATGTACCTTAACGATGACGCCTGCACGCTCCGCTTCGGCGTTGAGCTCCTCGGCATGCGCAACGTCAACCACCGTCTGCTCGATATCGTTTGCGGCAAGCTCTGCTGCAAACTTCGCCGGAGTGTAGCCGAGTATCATTATGGGGAGGGTTATACCGTGCTCGCGCAGCTCCAAAGCCTCCTCTATGCAGGCAACTGCAAACATTGCCGCGCCGTTGTCCTGTAAAAACCTGCCGCATTCAACTGCGCCGTGTCCGTATGCATCCGCCTTTATAACGCAGATAACAGGCTTGCCGGTCAAGCGCTTGGCATAATCGAGATTAGCCTTCAGCGCCGCAAGATCTATCTCCGCCCAGGTGCGGTAGGTAGGGTCGTTAAGTATCGCTTGATTGGTTGTAAACATTTTTACCTCTTATTTAAGGTCGATATAATGCCTATCGACGTATTTGCTTGTGAATAGATGTAAAAGCGCGCCGTAATCGGGGATAAATTTTATCGTGTCGCCCACCTTATATCTGCCGCCGCATTCCGTCAGGTTGACTATGAGGTGGTCAGAGCTTGCGCCGATGACTTCAACATTAGGGTCGACGGTGGAGAGCCCATCAACGGAAACGTCCTGTCTGCCAATGCCGAGGATCGCTCGCCGCATAATACCCCTGTCGGGATACTCGGGATATTCGCCAAAGGCATTCGGCCCCTGCTTGCCCACCGGCTTGGAGGGCTTCTCTTGAAGCTCGACTATCTCCGCCTCCAACACGAAGCAATCCGTGTTGAGTATCGGAACGGGCTTGCCCGTTGCTGTGTCGTTGCCCAGCACAAAGGACTCGCCGAGGCGAAGATGATTAATGCCTTCGGGTACGCTGTGCGCAAGCAACAGCCCCATAGTTGAGGAGTTGCCGCCGGAAACGACGGGTATATCAATGCCTAATTCTTTTTCTATCTCGCGTTTTATCGCGACCAGCCCGCCGAGGTTAAATTCATCGGGCAGCACGCCGCCATAGCAGGTAAGATTGACGCCAACGCCGTAAAGCTCAAGGTTGGAGCAATCGTTTATCAGATGAGCAGTATCCATTATCCTCGCTGTGTCGGTGTTGTAAATCCCCTCACGCAGATCGCCCATGTCGATCATGAGTATCACCTTATGACGGAGGGACTGCCTTGCCGCGGCTTCGTTAAGCTTTTGGATTGTCGATGCCTCGCTCTGCATCGAAATATCGGAGAGGGAGACTATTCTTTCCGCCTCGCTTTGCATACCGATGCGCAGCAGCAGACGGGGCTTGTTCGTATTCATGCCCTCAAAATTTATAGTGCGCGAGTCGGCGATCATGTCGGCGTCGCTGCCTTCGATAACAGAAACTATGTGCTCGTCGGCACAAAAAACCTTTGTGACTATCGCAGCCATTATACCTTGTTCGTGACAAAGTTTCACAAGAATATCAAGGTTCTCTTTAAGCTTGCCCAAATAGATATTAACGCGCGGAAACATATATTACTCCTCCTCAATTAATACAAAGGCTCTGCTTCATAAGGTTGAGAGCGGCTTCCGGGTACTGCTTGCTCAAAACGCCAAGCGAAGCCATGATGTAGTGATTGTCATACAAAAGCTGCAATACAGAGGGCTTGGGGTAGAGCATCATGCCGTTTTCGTTGCAGTCGGCTATTTTGCGCAAAATGTTTTGTCTTTCGGGAAGCCTTGTCAAAGCGCCGCCCGTCGCGACAAGGTATTTGAGCTTGGAAAGATCCTTGCCCTCCGCGATCGTCTGCCTGCCCCTCGGGGTGTAGATGTAGCGTAATGCGCCGGCGTGACGCGTGGCAGATGTAATACCCGCGGCGAGGCAGAGCCTCTGCGTCAGCTTGAACTGCTCCGGAGTCTCCGGTATTGGCTTGTAGCTTGCCATTACGGAGTCGATATCGAGGGAGAGCTCCTTTGCAAGCTTGTCCTTCCCAAGCATGTCGATAAGATTGTGGGCGTTAACGTACATGCCAAGATCGCCCTCGACTGTGCGCTTGGCAAATGGCTCGGGTGTGGTCTGTATTTGGGCTATCTCGTCGCTGCCCGCTGTAACGGAATGCACATCGGTAGTCGCGCCGCCGATATCTATAACGGCAAGATCGCCTATCGAATTATACAAAAGCTGTGCACACTCCATAACTGCGCCGGGAGTGGGGATGATATTGCCCATTACCATATCCCTTATATGCTCCATGCCGGCGGCCTTAATAATATGCTCTTCAAAGACCTTGTGGATTATTTTCCTTGCAGGCTCGATATTGAGTAGATCGAGCTTGGGATATACGTTCTCGGTTATGTAAAGAGGGGTGTCTGTTCCCTCAAAAATCTCTTTGACTATATGGTGATTTTGCACATTTCCACCGTATATCACGGGAGCCTTCAAATCAGCTGCCGCTATCATACGGGCGTTATGCACCGCGGTCTCACGCTCGCCGTAATCGGTGCCTCCGGCAAGAAGTATGAGGTTAGGTTTTATAGCCCGAAGATCAGCTATATCATAATCGCTCATCTTGCCGGCGGTCGCAAGCTTTATTATAGCGCCAGCGCCGAGAGCTGCCGCCTGCGCGGCCTTTACGGTCATATCGTAAACGAGCCCGTGCACGGTCATGCGGAGCCCGCCTGCGGCAGAGGAGGTGGCAAAAGCGATGCCGTAATCGATCCTGTCAGTACCGAGGTTTTTGGCAAGATCATCTATCGCAGACTGCAATCCTATTCTTACGTCGCCTTCCATAACTGAGGTCGGCGCCTGCCCCTGACCGATAAAACGGGGGGTATCGGTATCTATCCCGTCAAAAGCATTGACGAGAGTTGTGGTAGAGCCTATTTCGTAAACGAGAATATCAATAGTCATATTTTGTTGAGCTTTCCGTCTGCAAAACGGGAACCGCTGCCGTAGACAGCGGCCCCGTTAAATTTAATTGCTGCGTATGCGACAAGATCACAGCTTGCCCTCTTTTTCCATTTCCCACCTCTTCTTAACGAGGAAGGTGGCGTTGTGTACGCCGTGGCTGCCGCGGCCGAAGCCCTCGTCGGCGCCGGCCTGACGGGCAAGCTCGGGCGTGACCTGGGTGCCGCCGGCGATGAAGATTATTTTGTCACGGATGCCCTTTTCGCGGCAGATCTGGTCTATCTTGGCGATATTCTTGTAGTGGATATCGTCATGACTGATGATGGTGGAAGCCATGATAGCGTCCGCATTGACCTCGATAGCGGCGTCAACAAGCTTCTCACACGGACAGGAGGTGCCAAGGTATATGACCTCCATACCGTACTTTTCAATGCCGCCGTGCTTGATGTCGATGATCTCGCGGAGACCGACGGAGTGCTCGTCCTCGCCAACGGTGGCGGCGACTATCTTCATGGGCCTGCGCTCGATATCCGCCCTAATAACGTCGTCGGAAAGCACATCGGGCTCCTTGGGGATTACAAGGGAGTCAACGTCGATCTCAAAGGGTACTTTTCCTTTGACCTCAATACGGGTGCCGTCCTGCGGGTGCATAATCTCACGCGAGATGACTTCGCACTCTGTCAGGTTCATACGCTTTGCACATTCAAGCGCCGCAGCTTCCGCAATGGGCTTGGGAGCGGGGAAGAACATGGTAAGCATTACCGTACCGTCAGCCAGCCACTCCATCTCGGGCCTTATCTTCTTGCCGCCGGGAGTGAAGTCCTTGGTCTGCGCCATACGGACGTTTACGTTATCGGTATCGTCCAGCTCGTCGATGTAGATTATCTTCTCGGGACACTCCAAAGTGCAGCCGCCGATAAGAGCGGAGGGATTAGCGGGGTCGCCGCCGTACTGCTGCACGTTATTGTAACCGTAATGGGCGGTGACGGGCGCCATGTACTGCTTGTCGCGCTTGACTATGGTGCCGACGCCGATACCGCCGTTGATCTTACGGGCAATACCGTCGCCGTTCCTTTCGGGATACATGCCGCTGTCAACAAAGAAGCCGTCCTCGACAGCAGCAAAATAACCGCCGCGCTCAAGAAACTCCCCGGCTGCCCGAAAGTGTTCAAGCCGGTTCTGCAAATCTACATTAAAAGATGATCGCGCTTCTCTTGTTCGCCGCCGTTTTCACCCGCCCCTTGGAGCGGGT
>CALEPU010000165.1 GCA_937913075.1 uncultured Clostridia bacterium | reverse complement strand
ATTTTTGCGCAAAAAGATCGAAGGCATTGTGGAGTGGAAAAATCTGACCGTGGAAAAAGGCTACGGGCACGAGCCGGTGAAAGCCGAAGAAATGTTGGCGTGGCTGAAAAAATACGGCGATCCGATCAAAAAATACATCCGCAACACCACCGTCTTTTTGAACGAGGCGATGAAACAGGGCAAAAAGATCATGTTCGAGGCTCAGCTCGGCGCTTTGCGCGATATCGACTGCGGCATTTGTCCTTATACCACGTCATCCAATTCCATATCGGCATACGCTCCCGTGGGCTCGGGCGCTCCTTGGCTCAGGGTGGACGAGGTAATAGGCGTAGTCAAGGCTTATTCCACCTGCGTCGGCGAAGGTCCGTTCACCTGCGAAATGTTTGGCGAAGAGGCGGACGAGCTTGTTGAAGCCGGCGCGGAATACGGCGCGAAGACCGGAAGGAAACGCCGCGTCGGTCCCATCGATCTTGTTGCGACAAGATACGGCGTTTTGATGCAGGGCGCGACGGAGCTTGCGCTCACAAAGCTCGACGTTTTAAGCTATATGGATAAAATACCCGTTTGCGCTCACTATGAGCTTAACGGGACGGTGACCGATAAATTCCCGTTCCCCGCGGCGCTGCCCGACGCCAAGCCGGTCACAGAATACGTGCAGGGCTGGCATTGCGATATCTCAAAGGTGCGCTGCTGGGACGAGCTGCCCGAGGCCGCCAAGAGATACGTTGAGCTTATCGAGCAGGCGGTCGGCTGTCATATCAAATACGTTTCCGTGGGTCCCGAGAGGGAAGCCTATATGGAACGCTGAACATAATTTAAAATACATTTACGGAGGTCTCAGCATGCAGAAGTTGGAACAGCTTTATGAGGGCAAAGCAAAAAAGGTTTTCGCCACCGACGATCCCGAGCTTTTGATAGTTGATTACAAGGATGACGCAACCGCCTTCAACGGGCTTAAAAAGGGCACCATCCTCGGCAAGGGCGCGATCAATAACCGTATGAGCAATTTTCTCATGACACTGCTTGAAAAAGAGGGCGTTCCCACCCATTTTGTCAAGGAGCTTTCCGACAGGGAGACGCTTGTCAAAAAGGTACAGATAGTACCTCTTGAGGTCATAATCCGCAATATCGCCGCCGGCTCGTTCACCAAGCGCTACGGCGTAGCCGAGGGTACCGTGTTCGATGCTCCTACCATTGAGTTCTCCTATAAAAACGATGACCTCGGCGATCCGCTCATCAATACCTACCACGCCTTGGCCATGCATCTTGCATCCATTGAGGAGATCGAGCTCATCGAAAGCTACGCCTTCCGCGTCAACGATGCGCTTCGCGCTTTCTGGGCAAAGCGCGGCGTTACCCTCGTCGATTTCAAGCTCGAGTTCGGTCGCCTTTCGGACGGCACGATAGTTCTTGCCGATGAGATAAGCCCCGACACCTGCCGCCTTTGGGACAGCGCAACCGGCAAAAAGCTGGATAAGGATCGCTTCCGTCAGGATCTCGGCGGGGTAGAGGAAGCATATAGCGAGATAATGCACCGCCTGGACGAAAATGACTGAGCCGCTTTACGCCGAACGCCATCCCCGCGAGGAATGCGGCGTTTTCGGTATTTATTCAAAAACCGTTTCGGATATAGCTCCGCTTGCTTACTACGGACTGTATGCCTTACAGCACCGCGGACAGGAGAGCGCGGGTATAGTCGTCAACAATAACGGCAGGTTCACGTACCGCCGTGACGTCGGTCTTGTCAGCGAGGTCTTTACAAAGGAGGCGCTGCGTTCCCTCGGCTGCGGCAATATCGCCGTCGGTCATGTTCGCTATGCCACGACCGGCGCCGACAACGCGAGGAACATTCAGCCGCTGCTTATCAACCACCGCGATTTCGTGCTTGCATTGGCACACAACGGCAACCTTGCAAATTCCGTGGAGCTTCGCAGTGCGCTTGAGGACAACGGCTCCATATTCCATACCTCAACGGATTCCGAGATCATAGCCTATTCCATCGTAATGGAAAACCTGCGCTGCCTCAGCTTGGAGGCTGCGATTTCCGTCGCGATGGAGTCGCTGGAGGGCGCGTATTCGCTCGTTATTTCCTCGCCGGAAAAGCTTATTGCCGTGCGAGACAAGCATGGCTTCCGCCCCCTCTGCATAGGCGTCAGGACGGACGGAGCCGTCGTTTTCGCATCGGAGAGCTGTGCGCTCGACGCCGTAGGCGCAAAATTCCTGCGCGACGTTGAGCCCGGCGAGATAGTAACGGCAGACTCCTCGGGGCTTCATTCCGACCGTACCCATTGTAATTCCGCTCAAAGACGCATGTGCGTTTTTGAATATATCTATTTTGCAAGGCCGGATTCCGTCATCGACGGCAGCAGCGTTTCGCTTGCGCGGCAGCAGGCGGGCGCCTTCCTTGCCGAGGAGCATCCCGTTGAGGCGGACGTCGTTATCGGCGTGCCCGATTCGGGGCTTGACGCCGCGATAGGCTTTTCCCATGCCTCCGGCATACCCTACGTGCTCGGTCTTACCAAAAACAAATACATAGGACGCACCTTCATCGCGCCGACCCAGGCCGAACGTGAGGCGGGAGTTAGCTTAAAGCTCAATCCCGTAAGGAGCGCCATAGAGGGCAAACGCATAGTCCTGATAGACGATTCCATAGTCCGCGGAACGACCTCACGCAGGCTTATCGAGCTTGTGCGCTCCGCCGGCGCCAAGGAGATACATATGCGCATAAGCGCTCCGCCCTTTATCGCGCCCTGCTATTACGGCACCGATATCGACAGTCCGGAGGCGCTTATCGCAAACCGCCACACAGTTGACGAAATAACAAAAATAATAGGCGCGGATTCCCTCGGCTACCTCAGCCTCGAGCATGCAAGGCTTTTGACCGGCAGGGATACCGGCTTCTGCACCGCCTGCTTCGGCGGCGGCTATCCCACCGCGGTACCGAGTAACGGTCAGAAGACCCGCTTTGAGCATACCTGTTAAAACCCCGCGCGTTCCGAAAAGCTAATATACCGTGAGGTGAATTATATGTACGACAAATACGAATCCCCGCTTTCATCCCGCTATGCGTCGGAGGAGATGCTTAGCCTGTTTTCACAAAGGACGCGCATAAAGACATGGCGCAGGCTGTGGACAGAGCTTGCAAGAGCGGAAAACCAGCTTGGGCTTCCCATAACCGGTGAGCAGGTAAACGAGCTGGAAGCGCATATTGACGATATAGATTTTGAAATGGCTGCGCGGCGCGAAAAGGAGGTGCGCCACGACGTTATGGCGCACGTTTATACCTTTGGCGCAGCAGCCCCCTCCGCTGCGGGAGTCATACACCTCGGTGCGACGAGCTGTTACGTGACCGACAACGCGGATATAATAATCTACCGCGACGCGCTTAAAAACGTTCGCGGCAAGCTCCTCGGCGTCATAGCAAATCTTGCCCAATTCGCGGAAAAGTATAAGTCGCTGCCCACTCTCGGTTACACTCACTATCAGCCCGCTCAGCCGGTAACGGTCGGCAAGCGCGCAACGCTTTGGATGCAGGATCTTCTTTCCGACGTGGACGAGGTGGACTTCGCTTTGAGCAGGCTTCGCTTTTTGGGCTGCCGTGGCGCAACGGGAACTGAGGCCAGCCTGCTCGACCTTTTTGACGGACAGGGCGAGAAGGTCGATGAGCTCAACCGCCGTTTGGCTTCGGCCTTCGGCTTTGAGCGCTGCTTCGACGTCTGCGGACAAACCTATCCGAGAAAGCTCGACAGCCGCATTATGAACGCACTCTCGTCCGTCGCGCAGAGCCTCTGCCGTATGGCTGCCGATATCCGCCTTTTACAGCACGACAGGCAGCTTGAGGAGCCCTTTGAGGATACGCAGATAGGCTCCTCCGCAATGCCGTATAAGCGCAACCCCATGCGCTGTGAGCGCATCTGCTCGCTGGGGCGTTACCTTATCGCCGACGCCGCAAACGCGCCCGCTGTCGCGTCCACTCAATGGCTTGAGCGTACTTTGGACGACTCTGCCGGCCGCCGCATCTCCATACCCGAGGGGTTCCTCTGCGCAGACGCCATACTGCGCATAGCGCAGAACGTCACGGCAGGTCTCAGAGTCAATGAAAAGATCGTCGAAAAGACTCTTTGGGAGTATCTGCCCTTCCTCGCAACGGAAAACCTCATGATGGAGGCAGTGAAGCGCGGCGGCAACAGGCAGGCTCTGCACGAGGTGATACGCCGCTGCTCCATGGAGGCAGCCGCCCGCATGAAGCAGGGCGAGCCCGCCGACCTCATCTCCCTCCTTGCAGTATCGGGCGAGTTCGGCTTGACGGAGGAGGAGATGACAGCCCTTCTGGATCCCAAAAACTATATCGGGCGCTGCGCGGTGCAGGTGGATAAATTCCTTGAAAACAACCGCGAAAAGCTTGCTTCCGCTTCCGTTGGCAGCGCGGAGCTCAACGTATAACGAGGTAATGTGATGGATTATCGCAAGGAGCATGACAGCATGGGCGAGGTGCTCATCCGGAAGGACTCTCTTTGGGGTGCGCAGACGGAACGCTCACGAAATAATTTTCCCATAGGCGTTGGGCTTGAAACAATGCCCTTGGAGATAATAAGAGCCTTTGCTCTCGTCAAAAAGGCCGCCGCGCTTACGAACCGCAGTTTGCTTCCCGATAGGATGACGGAGGAGAAATGCAAAGCCATTTGCCGCGCCGCGGATGAAATATCGCAGGGCAGGCACGACGGTCAGTTTCCGCTCGTCGTATGGCAGACCGGCTCCGGTACGCAGACCAACATGAACGTCAACGAGGTCATTGCCAACGTAGGCAACGGGATCGCGGGCAAAAAGCTGCTGCATCCCAACGACGACGTCAACATGTCCCAGTCCTCCAACGATACCTATCCCACGGCCATGCGCGTAGCCGCCGTGCTCACGGTCGAGAAGAGGCTCCTGCCCGCCGCGGAAGCTCTTATCGCGACCTTTAAAAGGCTTGAAAAGGAGAATGAAAACGCCATAAAAGTCGGTCGAACCCACCTTCAAGACGCAACGCCCATTCGCTTTTCGCAGGAGATATCCGGCTGGTGCGCGAGCCTTGAGCAGGACGTTCGCATGATAAATGCCTCGCTTGCTCCTTTAAGCGAGCTTGCGCTCGGCGGCACAGCCGTCGGCACGGGGCTAAACGCACCGAAGGGCTTTGATGAAATGGCCGCTGAAAAGCTCTCCGAGCTGACCGGCCGAAGGTTCATCACCGCCCCGAATAAGTTCCATGCGCTCTCAAGTCTTGACGAGCTGGTGTTCGCCCACGGCGCGATGAAGTCGCTTGCGGTGGATCTTATGAAGATAGCAAACGACGTAAGATGGATGGCGTCCGGTCCCCGCTGCGGGCTGGGGGAGATAACCATTCCCGCCAACGAGCCCGGCTCCTCCATAATGCCCGGCAAGGTCAACCCGACCCAGTGCGAGCAGATGACGATGGTCGCGGTGCAGGTGATGGGCAACGACGCCTCTGTTGGCTTCGCCGCCTCGCAGGGGAACTTCGAGCTCAACGTATTCCTGCCCGTAACGGCTTATAATTTCATTCAGTCGGCTCGTCTTCTTGCGGACTCCATGGCTTCCTTCAACGAGCGCTGCGCCTGCGGCATTGTTGCCGACCGCGAAAGGATGGCAAATTATCTCGAGCTCTCGCTGATGCTCGTAACAGCTCTCAGCCCGAGGATAGGCTATGAGAATGCCGCAAGGGTCGCAAAGCTCGCCCATGCCGAGGGGCTCACTTTAAGAGAGGCTTGTGAAAAACTCGGCTTCCTTTCCGAAGCAGAGCTTGACGAGCTGTTAAAGCCCGAGCGCATGGTTTAACTCTCCGCCGAATGGAATAAAGGCGCTTTCCTTACAGGCTTGTGTCAATACTGTGGCGTTATGCGCTGCGGTATTGAATTTTTATCGGTTGGAAAGTAAAATATATCCAGTTTTGTAATGGAGGTGCGGTATGAATTTATTGCCGTATGCAGTTCTCTTTGTGATCGTGATTGCGATCGCTTACGTTGCTTTTAATTTCGTTCGCGTTCGCCGTATGAAGGAGGGTACGGATGAGATGATCGAGATGGCGGGGATAATCCGCTCCGGCGCTTCGACCTTCCTTAAAACCGAATTCCGCATGGTTGCGATCGTCGCGGCCGCGCTTGCTCTGGTTTTCACCCTTTTCATTGAAAAGCTGAGCGGGCTTACTTTCATCGCAGGCGCTTTGATGAGCAGCTGCGTTTGCGTGCTTGGCATGAGGAGCGCTACCTATGCCAACGTCCGAACAGCCAACCGTGCGAGGGAAACGCTCTCGATAGGAGAGACGGTCAAGGTCGCTCTCTGCGGCGGCAGCATCAGCGGACTTGCAGTGCAGGCGCTCGGGCTTTTGGGGCTTCTTGCGATACTGATACTGTCCGGCGGCGTTTCCGCAATAGACGTATCGGATACCGCAGGCAGCGGTCTTCTCACAAGCCTCGGCTGCAACGCCTTTATTATGAGGATAACCACCTATTCCCTCGGCTGCTCCGTTGTTGCAATGTTTAATCGCGTTGCCGGCGGCAATTATACAAAGGCGGCGGATATTTCCTCCGATATACTCGCAAAGCTGCGCCATGATATGCCCGAGGATGACAGCCGCGTTCCCAACGTGGTCGCGGATTTCATCGGCGATAACGTAAACGATATAGCCGGTAACTGCTCCGACCTTTTGGAAAGCTTCGTTGCGACGGTAGTTGCCTCGATAATGATAGCGGCGACGATCTTCCGCAACGCGGGAGAGGGCTTCGGCTCAGAGCTCTTTAACGCCACGGTGCTGTTCCCTGTCGTACTTGCGGGCGGCGGCTTGCTCGGCTGCCTTATAGGGCTCGGCTTTGCTGCCGTCAGGCGCATGGGCGACGATCCCTCCAAGGAGCTCAATCTCGCAACTTGGATATCCGCCGGCGTCACGGTGCTCTTGGGTCTGCTTGCGGCATGGCGCCTGTTCTCCGGCGTTGAGCTTTATGAAAGCTTCGTCTGCGGCTGGCTCTCCCCGTGGATCGCAAGCGTGCTCGGCATAATCAGCGGCGTTGCTATCGGCGCCATCACCGAATACTACACCAGCACGGATTATAAGCCCACGAGAAAGCTGGCGGAGATAGCCACCGAGGGCGAGGCGTTCGTAATCACCAAGGGCGACGCCATAGGCTCAAGGAGCTGTCTGCTGCCCATATTGATAATCGGTATTGCGCTGTTCGTTTCCGGCAAACTCTGCGGCACTTACGGCATCGCGCTTTCCTCGCTCGGCATGCTGGCGTTCGTCGGAGCTACCGTTTCGATAGACGCTTTCGGTCCCATAGCCGACAATGCAGGCGGCCTTGCGGAATCGTGCCATCTTGACGAGAACGTCCGCAGGATCACCGATAAGCTCGACGCCGTAGGCAATACGACCGCTGCTATAGGCAAGGGCTTTGCAATCGGCTCTGCAGCGCTCACAGCGCTTGCGCTCATAGCTTCATATATTGATAAGGTTAAAACAATTAACCCGAATATTAATGAAGCTGGCGATTTTAACCTTATGAACCCCGTTGTTCTTATCGGCTTATTCATCGGCGCATGCCTTCCGTTCGTTTTTGCGGCATTCACAATGGAATCCGTCGGCAGAGCTGCACAGAGCATTGTTAAAGAGGTTAGACGCCAGTTTAAGGAAATTGCAGGCCTTATGGAAGGCAAGGCTGAGGCTGACTATGCACGCTGTGTAGACCTCTGCTCGAAGGCTTCACTTAAAGAAATGGTGCTGCCTGCATGCGTAGGCATCGCGGCTCCTATCGTTACCGGACTCATCCTCGGCGGCCTCGGAGTAGTGGGAATGCTATGCGGAGCGACAGTCTCCGGATTCATCATGGCTATCTTTATGGCTAACTCTGGCGGCGCCTGGGACAACGCCAAGAAGTACATCGAGGCCGGCCATCACGGCGGCAAGGGC